>JAIWOG010000097.1 GCA_020217035.1 Magnetospirillum sp.
GTCGTTGTCCAGGAAGACGTGACGGGCGGCGAAAGGAACGTCGTGCTGCCGAGCCAGGTCGGGGGCGACGCTTTTCTGGGTGGTGACGGAATCCAGGAACAACAAGCCGCGTGCCTTGATTTCCTCCATCACCACCCCCATGCCGGCACGGTCGGCGGTGAAGCGGGATCCCATGTGGTTGTTCACCCCGACGAATCCGTCGAAGCGACCAAGCCCCCAACGGATACGGCGGCGCAACTCGTCGGGATTCAACCCCACTTCCAACACGTCGGGGCCGGGATCGTAGGACTCGCTCATGGGCTGCATGGGCATGTGCACCATCAGTTCATGACCGCGATTACGGGCCGACTGGGTGATGCCGCGCAGGTTCTCGGCATAGGTCATCCACGCCAGGGTCAACGGCCCCGGCAGCCCCACCACCTTCTCGCTGCGCCGGCGATCGACCCCCAGGTCGTCGATGACCACGGCGATCATCGGCTTGCCGCCGACCGCCGGAGGCGGAACGGCATAACGGATCCAAGCCGGCTTGCCACTTCCGTCAGGAGCCGGAAGCGGCGCCGCCTGCGGCAGGGCCGCCATCTGGGGAGGTTCGGCAACGGCGACCCGTTCTTCGGGAACCGGACTGGCAGCCAAGCCGTCGGGACGGCGTTCGGGCAGCGGGGTCAGCGGTTCGAACGGCTCGGGTTCAGGCTCGGACTCGGCGACAGCTTCCGGTTCCGGCAAGGACAGCATCTCGGCCCGACGGGCGGGGCGGTCCACCTGCATTTCCGCCTGTTCCCAGGCATTGCTGGCCTGGCGTTCCGACCGCGCCGCCAGGATGGCATAGCCCGAACCGACACCGATGCCGATGCCGGCGGCCAGCACCAGCACTATCATCAAGCTTACCGCCCACGGCTTGTGGTGGGTCGGCGGCCGCCTGCTTTGCATCAACATGCGCCTGACTTCGCGCCGCGACAATGCGCACCTCCTACCCAATCGTCGCCGGTTTATAGCCCCTGCCCGCCGCTACCGCAACACGCCGGAGCCAGTTCTTCCAGGATCGGGCAATCTGGACGGTCGTCACCGTGGCAGCGATGGATCAAGCCTTCCAGGGTCTGCTTGATCGCCTGCAATTCAGCGATCTTGCGGTCCACCGCCGCCACATGGCCCTGGGCGATGCGGCGCACGTCGGCGCTGGCCCGGCCACGGTCACGCCATAAGGCCAGCAGGTCGCCCACGTCGTGGACCGAGAACCCCAAGGACCGCGCCCGGTTGATGAATTTCAGGGTCTCGACCTCGGCATCGGCATAATCGCGATAGCCCGCAGCCGTGCGTCCGGCCGGCGGGATCAGGCCGATTTCCTCGTAATAGCGGATGGTCTTGGCCGGGACCCCGGATTTCTTCGCCGCCTGTCCGATGTTCATCATCCCCTCCAGCGCCGCAGCAGCAAGGAATTGGACACCACCGAGACACTGGAAAAGGCCATGGCGGCGCCCGCGATCACCGGCGTCAACATCCCCAACGCCGAGGCCGGAATGGCAACCACGTTGTAAATGAACGCCCAAAACAGATTCTGCCGGATCTTGGCCCGCGTGGCCCGGGACACCGACAGCGCCGAGGCCAACAAGGCCGGGTCGCCCTTGACCAGGGTGATGCCCGCCGCCTGCATGGCCACGTCGGTCCCCGTGCCCATGGCGACCCCCACATGGGCGGCGGCCAAGGCCGGGGCGTCGTTGACCCCGTCGCCGACCATGGCGACGACGGCGCCTTCCGCCTTCAGACGTTCGATTTCGGCGGCCTTGTCCTCGGGCAGCACCTCGGCGATCACGCGGGTGATCCCCAATTGCTGGGCCACCGCGTCGGCGGCACGGGCATTGTCGCCGGTCAGCAGCACCGGAATCACCCCCATCGCCACCAAATCGGCGATTGCCTGCCGGGCACTGGGCTTGACCGGGTCGGCAACCGCGATATAGCCCAGGAGGACGTTGTCGGCTGCCACCCACATCACCGTGCGCCCCTGTTCCTCCTCCAAGGTGGCTTGGGCGGCGAACGACGCCATGTCCAACGCCCGTTCGGCCATCAGTCGGGGCGAGCCGACCAGGACGTCGCGGCCCTGCACCTGTGCTTCCACCCCCCGTCCCGGCAGCGCCCTGAAGGAATCCGGGCGCAGCAAGGTCAAATCAGCGGCATGGGCGAGGACCGCTCCGGCCAACGGGTGTTCGCTGCCCTGTTGGGCCGAAGCCGCCAACAGCAGCAACTCAGGCTCGCCTTGCACGCTCACCACGCTGGGCTTGCCCAGGGTCAGGGTGCCGGTCTTGTCGAATACCGCCACGGTGACGGCACAGGCCATTTCCAGGGCTTCCGCGTCCTTGATCAGGATGCCGTGGCGGGCGGCGGTTCCGGTCCCCACCATCAAGGCGGTAGGAGTCGCCAGCCCCAAGGCGCAGGGACAGGCGATGACAAGCACGGACACGGCGGCGACGAAGGCGTGGTGCAGGTTGTTTCCCACCAGCCACCAGCCCAAGAATGACAGCGCCGCCAGAACCACCACCACCGGCACGAAGATGGCCGAAATGCGATCCACCTGCTTTTGCACCGGGGCCTTGGTGGCCTGCGCCCCTTGCACCATGCGGATGATACGGGAAATGGTGCTTTCACCGCCCACCCGCACCGCTTGGATGCGCAGCAGGCCGTCGCCGTTGACGGCGCCCGCCACCACCGCGTCTCCAGTTTCGCGGGCCACCGGCAGGCTTTCACCGGTGATCAGCGATTCGTCCACTTGCGAGGCGCCGTCCACCACCACGCCGTCCACCGGGATCCGCTCGCCCGGACGCACCTGCACAACGTCGCCCAGGGCGACGCTGTCGGCGGGAACCTGGACCAGGCGGTCGTCGCGTTCCACCCGGGCGGTGTCGGGACGCAACTTCATCAGGGCGCGAATGGCCCCCGCAGCCGAACGCTTGGCACGTGATTCCAGCAGCTTGCCCAACAACACCAAGGTGATGACCACCGCGGCGCCTTCGAAATACAAATTGCCGTGATGATCCTGACCCGTGACGACGACCCAGGCCGACACCCCCCAGGCGGCCGTGGTACCCAGGGCGACCAGCACATCCATGTTGCCGGCACCACCGCGCAGGGACGACCACGCCCCGGCGTAGAAGCGCCAGCCGATCCAGAACTGCACCGGCGACGACGAGGCCATCTGCGCCCATCCCGGCACCGACCAATCCAGGCCCAGCATGTGCGCCACCATGGTCGCCACCAACGGCAAGGTCAGCGCGGCGGACAGCAGAAAACGCCAGGTCTGCCGCCGTAAATCGGCTTCGTAGGCCCGTTCTTCGCGAGCCATCTGCTCGTCGGCGTTCTGGACCAGTTGGGCGGTGAAACCGGCCCGTTCCACCGCCAGGATCAGATCGGCCGCGGCGATTGTTCCGGCCGGGAAACGCACCATGGCGTGTTCGGTCGCCAGGTTGACGCTAGCTTCGGCCACCCCGGCCACCTTGCCCAACACTTTTTCCAGACGGGTCGAGCAGGCGGCGCAGGTCATGCCGCCGATGCCCATTTCCACCATGTCGTCGGGAACCGCGAATCCCGCCTTGGTCACCGCCTCGACCAAATGCAGGGGAGTCGTCCGCCCCCTGTCGAAATGAATATCCGCCTGTTCGGCGGCCAGCGACACCGTCGCGGCGGACACCCCCTCGACCTTGCCGAGAACCTTTTCCAGACGGGTCGAGCAAGCGGCGCAGGTCATGCCGCGAATGGGAAGGGAAACCAGCGATTCCGCGCGTGCCGCTGCCATGGCGCAGTCCTTTTGAATGTCGACGACCAGGGCAGGATGCACCTTCCAGTCACTGGAAGGTCAAGCATATACGAAAAAGCGGCTTTCTCGTACCGTTTTAAACTGACAAACTGTCCGTTAATCGAGGACGCCAAGATCCTCAAAGACCCCGAGGGAGGAATAAGTATGGATCCGCAAACCTTTGCCATCGAGATACTGGCACGGGTCGAGAAACTGGTGCTGGAAGTGGCCGACATCGCCGGCAGCATCGATGACGTCTCGAAGTTCGTCACCCAGCAACGCGAAGGTTTCGCCCATATCCGCGACATCACCGGCCAGTTGGACATGGTGATCGCCGAGATCGCCCAATCGGGCCAGGAAACCAACCAGACCGCCATCGACGCCGGCGACACCTCGCGGCAATCGCTTTCCACGGTAAAGGCCGCCTTGGGCGACATCGCCGCCCTGGCCCAGTCGGTGCAAGCCATCCGCTCGCAATTGTCGCAATTGGACGACATGCTGACCGAAGTGGGAAGCCGCGCACAATCCATCCAGGTCATCGCCGGCAAGACCAACCTTCTGGCCCTGAACGCCACCATCGAAGCCGAACGGGCTGGCGAAGCGGGACGGGGATTCGCCGTCGTCGCCTCGGCGGTCAAGACCTTGTCGCGGCGCACCAGCGAAGTCACCGCCGGCATCGACGGCGCCGTCGCCTCGCTGTCGGAAAGCATCGGCGAACTGGTCAAGGCCAGCACCACGACGGTGGAAACCGCGTCGGAAGTCAGCCAGGGCGTCGGCGTCATCGGCGACACCGTCGAAGGCTTCGAGCAGGTGCTGAACACCGTCGCCTCCAAGGTGGCCGAGATATCGGCGGCCAGCGCCGAAAGCCACCAGCAATGCGAGGACGTGGTCGATTACGTCGACACCTTCACCGTCAGCCTGGAAACAACCGGCAACGACCTGAAGGGCGCCGACGAACGCATCAACGGGCTGTTGTGCAAGTCGGAAGAACTGATGGGCTTCATCAGCGACCAGGGCTACGAAACCCCCAACCTGGTTTTCATGGAAGCGGCTCGCGACACCGCCGCCCGCATCTCGGCCCTGTTCGAGGAAGCGGTGGACAGCGGCCGCCTGACCATGGCCGACCTGTTCGACGAGGATTACCGGAAAGTCGTCAACAGCAACCCCGAGCAGTTCACCACCAAGTTCGTCAATTTCACTGACCGCACTCTGCGCCCCATTCAGGACGACCTGCTGAAGGTTTCGCCGCTGTTGCTGATTTGCGCCGCCATCGACCGCAACGGCTATTTGCCCACCCACCACGAGCAATATTCCAGGCCGCAGGGCGCCGATCCTGTCTGGAACAACGCCCATTGCCGCAACCGTCGGTTCTTCACCGACCGCACCGCCATGCGCTCGGCCACCAACCAGGACCCGTTCCTGTTGCAGACCTACCGCCGCGACATGGGCGGCGGCCAGTTCATGCTGTTGAAGGAAGCCTCGGCCCCCATCTGGGTCAAGGGACGCCATTGGGGCGGCTTCCGCGTCGCCTTCAAGGCCAGCGCCGCATGACGCCCAATCCTTGACCTGGGCGCCCCGCCCCTGCATTCTGCGCCCCTGATCCATTTATCCGGGGCGACCTGCGGCCATGTTCCTGCTGATCGACAATTACGACAGCTTCACCTACAACCTGTGGCACTACCTGGGCGAGTTGGGCGCCCAGGTCGAGGTCCGCCGCAACGACGCCCTGAGTGTCGACCAAGCCCTAGCCATGCGGCCCGAAGGGATCGTCATCTCCCCAGGCCCCTGCGACCCCGACCGCGCCGGCATCTGCCTGGATTTGATCAAGGCCGCCGCCGGCAAGGTGCCGCTGTTCGGCGTCTGCCTGGGCGAACAGGCCATGGGCCAGGCGTTCGGCGGCAACGTCGTCCGTGCGCCCCAGCCCATGCACGGCAAGGTCGACACCATCCACCATGACGGCACCGGCTGTTTCGCCGGCCTGCCCTCGCCGTTCCGCGCCACCCGCTATCACTCGCTGGTGGTGGATCGCGCCAGCCTGCCCGATTGCCTGCATGTCTCGGCCTGGACCGCTGACGGTCTGATCATGGGCGTCACCCACAAGACCCTGCCGGTGTGGGGCGTGCAGTTCCATCCGGAAAGCATCGAGACCGAGCACGGCCACGCCATGCTGAAGAACTTCATCGATCTGTGCCGTCAAAGCCAAGGGAACGCCGCCTGATGAACACCCCCGCCCCCGTTCCGGTCAGCCTGGCCCTGATGAAGGAAATCCTGGGCCGCATCGCCGCCGGCCACACCATGTCGGAAGACCAGGCCGAGGAAGTGTTCGAGGTCATCATGTCCGGCGACGCCACCCCGGCACAAATCGGCGGATTGTTGATGGCGCTGCGGGTACGCGGCGAAACCGTCGAGGAAATCACCGGCGCCGCCCGCATCATGCGCGCCAAGGCGTTGCGAGTGGAGGCGCCGGCCGGCGCCATCGACACCTGCGGCACCGGTGGCGACGGATCGGGCACCTTCAACATTTCCACCGCCGCCGCCTTCGTGGTGGCCGGCGCCGGAGTACCGGTGGCCAAGCACGGCAACCGGGCGCTGTCGTCCAAATCCGGCTCGGCCGACGTGTTGTCCGCCTTGGGAATCAAGGTCGACGCCGACATGGCGCTGGTCAAGGAAAGCCTGTGGGACAACAATATCGGCTTCCTGATGGCGCCCCGGCACCACAACGCCATGCGCCACGTCGCCGGGCCGCGCGTCGAGCTGGGCACGCGCACCATATTCAACCTGCTGGGACCGCTGGCCAATCCGGCCCAGGCCGATTTCCAGTTGCTGGGCGTGTTCGCCAGCCAGTGGGTGGAACCCATGGCCGAGGTTCTGGGCCGCCTGGGCGTCAAGCGGGCCTGGGTGGTGCACGGTCTGGACGGCCTGGACGAGATCACCACCACGGCGCCGACCCTGGTGTCGGAATGGAAGGACGGCAAGCTCCACAGCTTCGAGGTCCGCCCCAGCGACGCCGGGCTGCGCATGGCCCACGCCTCGGACCTGAAGGGGGGCGACGCCCAACACAACGCCAGCGCCCTGCGGGCGTTGCTGGACGGGACGCCGGGGGCCTATCGTGACATCGTGCTGCTGAACGCCGCCGCCGCCCTGGTGGTGGCGGGCAAGGTCGCCGATTTGAAGGAAGGCGTGGCCCTGGCCACCAAATCCATCGACGACGGCGCCGCCCGCGCCGCCCTTGACCGCATGGTCGCCATCACCAACCGCGAGGGCTGAGATGTCCACCGCAACCATCCTTGACCGCATCTGCGACGACAAGCGGGCCGAAATCGCCAAGCAGAAGACCCAACGCCCCATCCAGGAATTGCTGAAGCGGGCCAAGGACCAGGCGCCGCCGCGCGGTTTCGCCGCGGCGCTGGACAAGAAGGTCGCCGAAATCGGTGTCGGCCTGATCGCCGAGATCAAGAAAGCGTCGCCGTCGGCCGGAGTGATCCGACCCACCTTCGAACCGGGCCAGTTGGCCCGCGCCTACGCTCGTGCTGGCGCGGCCTGTTTGTCGGTGTTGACCAACAGGTTCTTCCAAGGCACCGATGCCCATTTGGGCGAAGCCCGCTCGGCTGTCGACCTGCCGGTGATCCGCAAGGATTTCATGGTCGACCCCTATCAGGTGGTGGAATCCCGGGCGCTTGGCGCCGATTGCATCTTGCTGATCGTCGCCGCGCTGACCGACGACGAGATGGCGACCATGGAAAACATCGCCATGGATTACGGCATGGACGTGCTGGTCGAGGTCCACAACGAAGCCGAGCTTGAACGGGGCCTGAAGCTGAAATCCAAGCTGATCGGCGTCAACAACCGTGACCTCAAGGTGATGAAGACCGACTTGGGTACCACCGAACGCCTGGCGCCGCTGATCCCCGCCGACCGCCAGTTGGTGTGCGAAAGCGGCATCCATTCCCCGGTGGACGTCAAGCGCATGATCCAAGCCGGGGCCAAGCGCTTCCTGATCGGTGAATCGCTGATGAAACGCGATGACGTGGAAATGGCCACCAGGGTTCTGCTGGCCGGGGCCAAGGGCTGACATCCATGGCCGATCTTACCCACTTCGACGGTTCGGGCAATGCCGTCATGGTCGATGTCGGCGCCAAGGCCGAGACCGAACGGGTTGCGGTTGCTGCCGGTTCGGTGTTGATGGCGCCTGGCACCATGGCGTTGATCCAGTCGCGCGGTGTAAAGAAAGGCGACGTCCTGGCGGTGGCTCAATTGGCCGGCATCATGGCGGCCAAACGCACCCCGGACCTCATTCCCCTATGCCACCCCCTGGCCCTGACCTCGGTCAGCGTGGAACTGTCCATGGACCCGGACCGCAACGCCATCGACGTCATCGCCACTTGCAAGCTGACTGGTCGCACCGGCGTGGAAATGGAGGCGTTGACCGCTGTCTCCGTGGCCGCGCTGACCATCTATGACATGGTCAAGGCGGTGGACAAATCCATGCGGATCACCGACATCCGTCTGCTGCACAAGGCTGGGGGCAAGTCTGGAACCTATCAGGCCGATTGACCCGATTCTTTTCCTTGACGGCACCCCGGAACAGGCATAGAACAAATCCTGAGGTTTAGGATTTGTTCTGCCCAATGCCGGTCACGGAAGGAAGTGGTCCATGCTGACGCGCAAGCAATACGAATTGTTGATGTTCATCGACGAACGGCTTCGCGCCACCGGCATTTCCCCCTCTTTCGACGAAATGAAGGACGCCCTTGACCTGAAGTCCAAGTCGGGCATCCATCGTCTGATCACCGGCCTGGAGGAACGGGGCTTCATCCGCCGGCTGGCCCATCGGGCCCGGGCCCTGGAAGTGGTCAAGTTGCCGGAAAACCTGGGGGACCAGCCGCTGCCCGCCGCCCCGGCCAAGTTCTCGCCCAAGGTGATCACCGGCAACTTCACCCTGGTGGGCGCCGCCCCGGTGGCCGGAATCGCCGACGCCGTTAGCCTGCCGCTTTATGGCAAGATCGCCGCCGGCACCCCTATCGAGGCCCTGCGCGACAACAGCGCCAGCGTGGAAATTCCCGCCGCGCTGATTGGCGGCGGCAGCCACTACGCCTTGACCATCGAAGGCGATTCGATGATCGAGGCCGGCATCCTGGACGGAGACACGGTGGTCATCCGCGAATGCAGCAGCGCCGACAACGGCACCATCGTGGTGGCGCTGGTGGACGACCAGGAAGCGACGCTCAAGCGGCTGCGGCGCAAAGGCGCCTCCATCGCCCTGGAACCGGCCAACAAAGCCTATGAAACTAAGATCTTCCCGGAAAACCGGGTCAAGATCCAAGGTCGCTTGGTCGGCCTGTTGCGTAACTACTAAGATCCGGGAGGCCCCCCATGCCCGCATCCACCCACCGCTTCGCCTTCACCATGGATGGCCATGTCGTTGACGGCCCTGCCGACATGAACGTCACCTACGTGGGCCGCATCAACCGCAAGCTGGCGGAGGCCGACGCCCGTCGCCGCTTCGAGGAATGGCTGAGCATGCCCAGCGCCCTGTCGCGTCGCTGGGCCAGCAACCAAGTGGTGGTACGCTGACATCCAGCCTTACTTCCAACCGCCTCTGTTTCAGATCGACCCGCCACAGACCATGTCTGGGCGGGTTTTTCTTTACCGGAAGCCCTGACGACAAAAATCCCGCGACCGTCGCCAGTCGCGGGATTCTTTGTCTTGTCGGACGAACCTAGCTCAGCAGCTTGTTCCACCAACCACGCCGGGTGGGAGCCGGAGCCGGAGCCTCTTCGGCGGCCGGTTCAGGAACCGGGGTGGGAGCAATCGCTTCGGCTTGCACTGGAGCCACTTCCACAGGAGCGGTTTCCACCGGGGTCACGGCCGCCTCGACAACCGTTGCCACCGTCTCGACCACGGCTTCCGCCTCGGCTTTGGGCTTGGCGCGGCTGCGGGTCTTCTTCGGCTTTTCCTCGGCGACACCGTCCTCGACGGCCGCGTCCTCGGCCTTGGGCTTGGCGCGGCCGCGAGTCTTCTTCGGCTTCTCCTCGGCGACACCGTCCTCGACGGCCGCGTCCTCGGCCTTGGGCTTGGCGCGACTGCGGGGCTTCCTCGGTTTCTCCTCGGCGACACCCTCCTCGGCGGCCGGTTCCTCGGCCTTCGCCTTGGCACGGCTGCGGGGTGCGCGCTTGGGCTTGTCTTCAGCCGCAGTGGCATCCTCAACAGCAGCCACCT
>JAIWOG010000098.1 GCA_020217035.1 Magnetospirillum sp.
CCGCGGTCTCCGGCTGGGTCTTGGCTTGCGCTTCGGCCTCGGCCGCCGCTTCGGCTTGGGCGAAGACGTCGGCGACGGCGTCGGGGTTGGAGATCAAGTCGCCATCGGGAATGGTTCCTTCCTCACCACCCTGCGGCGCTTCGCCATCGCGGCCACGGCGACGACGGCGTCCGCCCCGCCGACCACGGCGACGCTTACGCGGTTCGTCGGAATCACCCTCGCCTTCCGCGTCACCGCGATCCTCGTCACCCTCGGCGTCACCCTCGGCGTCGTCGGAGGATTCACCTTCAGCACGTTCGTCCTCTTCGTCTTCTTCGGCACCGGCGGCCAAATCCGACTGCGACGGCTGTTCGCCCGGCTTGCGCCGACGGCGACGGCGACGGCGACGCTTGCGGTTTTCACCGTCCCGATCACCCTCGACGTTCTGTTCAGCACCTTCGCCTTCGGCTTCTTCCCCGACCTCTTCTTCGAGCTCGTCGTCTTCCTCGGGGACGGACAGCGGAATATCCTGCACCGGCAGCGGACGGGGTTCCTCGGGGCGATTCTCGGCCTTCACCCGTTCCATACGCAGGTTGGGGGCGATCAGTTCGTCGTCCCCTTGCAGGTAAACACGGAACTGATAGCGCTCTTCGATGGCGGCGAGGGCGTCACGCTTTTGATTCAGGATGTAAAGGGCGATCTGGGCCGGAACGAAGACGGTGACTTCCGACGACCGGCGGCGGATGCCTTCCTCCTCGATGGCACGCAGCACGTGAACCGACGACGATTCCACCGACCGCACCAAGCCGGTGCCGGCGCAATGCGGGCACGGCGAGAAGGTGGTTTCCTGAAGGCTGGGGCGCAGACGCTGGCGCGACAGTTCCAGCAGGCCGAAGGCGCTGATCTTGCCCACCTGGATACGGGCGCGGTCGTTCTTCAGGGCGTCCTTCAGACGGCGTTCGACGGCGTGGTTGTTGCGGTTCTCCTCCATGTCGATGAAGTCGATGACCACAAGACCGGCCAGGTCACGCAGACGCATCTGGCGGGCGATTTCCTCGGCCGCTTCCAGGTTGGTCTTGAGCGCCGTCTCTTCGATGTGGCGCTCCTTGGTGGCGCGTCCCGAGTTGACGTCGATGGCCACCAAGGCTTCGGTCTGGCTGATGACGATGTAGCCGCCCGACCGCAGTTGGACCACCGGCGAATGCATGGCGTCCAACTGGCTTTCCACCTGATAGCGGTGGAACATGGGCATTACCGGGTCCTTGTAGGGCTGGACCTTCTTGGCATGGCTGGGGGTCAGCATGCGCATGTAGTCCTTGGCCAGGCGGTAGCCTTCGTCGCCGTCCACCAGAACTTCGTCGATGTCGCGGGAATAAAGATCGCGGATCGAACGCTTGATCAGGCTGGCTTCTTCATAGACCAAAGACGGCGCGGTGGATTTGAGCGTCAGCTCGCGCACGCTGTCCCAGGCCCGCAGCAGGTATTCGTAATCGCGCTTGATTTCGGTCTTCGAGCGTTCCGAACCGGCGGTACGCACGATGACCGCCATGCCTTCCGGGCATTCCAGCTCGCTGGCGATGGACTTCAGGCGGCGGCGATCCGAGGTGTTGGTGATCTTGCGCGACACCCCGCCGCCCCGGGCGGTGTTGGGCATCAGCACGCAATAGCGGCCGGCCAGCGACAGATAAGTGGTCAGCGCCGCGCCCTTGTTGCCGCGTTCTTCCTTGACCACCTGCACCAGCATGATCTGACGGCGCTTGATGACTTCCTGAATCTTGTAATTGCGCAGCAGGCGGGCGCGACGGCGCTCCAGTTCCTGTTCGCTGACCTCGTCGCCGCCGCCAACGGTTTCAACCGGCTTGGGGGCTTCGTCGCCGGTTTCCGAAGTGGACGGGCCGTCGCCTTCGCCGGCTTCGGCTTGGCCTTGTTCCTCGCCGGCGGCGCCAGCCTTTTCCCCGGCTTCAGCAGGGGCCTCGTCACCGGATTCGTCATCGGGGCCATTGTCGCGCATGGCCTCGGCCTTCTGCGCGGCCAGCAACGCCTGACGGTCGGCGACCGGAATCTGGAAGTAATCCGGATGAATTTCACTGAAGGCCAAAAAGCCGTGACGGTTTCCGCCGTAATCGACGAAAGCGGCCTGCAACGACGGTTCGACGCGAACCACCTTGGCCAGATAGATGTTACCCTTAAGCTGCTTCTTGGTGCTGGTCTCGACGTCCAGTTCTTCCAGTCGAGTGCCGTTGACCACGACAACCCGGGTCTCTTCCGGGTGCGTGGCGTCGATGAGCATACGCTTGACCATTAATTCCAATTCTCCGTGGCGTCCCCGACAAGGCGCCAGCTTGGACCGTGTCCAAGGCACCGGGCGCCCAGTTGTCGGGACGATGATGTGCTGAAAGGAAGTCGGCGACGCCTGCGGGGGAATCCATGGTCAGTACGCGAAAGGCGGACATGGGGCGGAACCTGCTGGCGGGCATCGCGCCCGACTTCGAAAGGGGTCTACGAGTGGCAAACGGCAGGGTCGAGCGACTTAAGAACTTGATGGAATTGGCGAAAATCGCTCAACGTCCGGTTCCTTGATGCCGCCCCTCCATCCCGGAGGGTTCGAGCCCGCATGTCTGCGCAAGACAAAATAGCCGCCCGGCGACCTTTCCACAATGATTTCCTTTTGGCGTGGCAATTTCGCACCACGCCAAAGAAGTGTCATCGGAATCAATGCTTTTTCGATTGAAGCTGAGATTCCGTGTGCGTTAAATCCGTTAACGTCCGTTCAATCATCGCTGATGCAGAATGTGGCCATGATGGCACGTCCGATACTCCTTCGCGCCCTGATGGGCCTGACCCTGCTGGCGGCGGCGTCCTTGCCGGTTCCGGCATGGGCGCGTGCGCAGGTTTCGGCCAGCCGTTTGGGCACCCATCCCGACAACGTCACCCGGGTGGTTCTGGACGTCAGCGAAAACCTGAACTTCACCACCAGCTTGACCACCGCGCCCGATCGCATCCTGATCCGTACTGGCGAACTGGAATGGTCCGAAACGGCGGCGTCCAACCGTCCCTTCGGCCTGATCCGCGCCTTGCGCTTCCAGCCCGACGCCATCGTCATCGACCTGCGCGAACCGGCGCTGGTCAAGTCTTCGTTCATGATCCCGCCCCGCGACGGCCAAGGCTGGCGCTTGGTGGTGGACGTCCAAAAGACCACCCGCGGCGCCTTCCAGGCTGCCGCCACTCCGCTGCCCGCCCCCCAGTCGGCGGCCAACCGGGCCATCGTCGTCTATTCCCCCTCGGCGGCTCCGCAAGCCCCCACCCCCATCGCCTCGGCGCCCCCTGTTCAGTCGGTGGCGGCCGATCCGCCGCGACCGGCAAGCCCCGCCGTCGAGGAACCGGTCAAAGTGGCGACGCTGCAACCGCCCCCCCCACCGGTCGTCGCCGAGGCGCCGGTCGTTGTCGCGCCACCGGTGGTCGTCGCGCCCTCCGCTCCGCCGTCGCGCTCCACCACCATCACCGGGGCTCCCATGCTGTCGGCACCGGTCCCGCCGCCCCTACCCCGGCCGGTTCAGGAAGTTTCCGCCACGGCAGCGGCGGCGCCACCCGCGCCGCCCCCGGCCGTCAAACCGCCTGAACAAGCGGCCCTACCGGCCCGTGCCGCGCAACCTGAACCTCAACCCCGGACTCCACGCAACCAAGGCAAGGCGGTGGTGGTCATCGATCCTGGCCATGGCGGCGTCGACCCAGGCGCCCTGGGTGTCTCGGGCATCTACGAAAAGCACATCACCTTGGCCATGGCCCGCGAGTTGAAGGAGCAGCTTGAACGTAGCGGCCGCTACAAGGTGCATCTGACCCGCGACCGCGACGTCTTCATCCGCTTGCGCGAACGGGTCGCCATCGCCCGGCAATACGGCGCCGACCTGTTCATTTCGCTGCACGCCGATTCGGTGAACAATCCGCAGCTGACGGGGCTGTCGGTCTACACCCTGTCGCAGACCGCCTCGGACGGCGAAGCTCAATTACTGGCCGACAAGGAAAACAAGGTCGACCTGCTGGCCGGCATCGACCTGTCGCACGAATCCACCGATGTCGCCAACATCCTGATCGACCTGGCTCAGCGCGAGACCATGAACCGATCGGCGGGTTTCGCTGGCGGCGTGGTGGACGAATTGGGGCGCGAGACCACGCTTTTGGGCAACACCCACCGTTTCGCCGGCTTCGCCGTGCTGAAGGCCCCGGATGTTCCCTCGATCCTGATCGAACTGGGTTATTTGTCCAATCCGACCGAGGAACGCCAACTGCGTCAACCGGATTATCGGGCCAAACTGGCCAAGGGCATCGCCCGCGCCGTGGACCGCCATTTCCTGGAAGGCCAAAAGGCCCGCCGTCCCTGACCATACGCGCAGCCGCTTGACGACACCGGACCAACGGGGTACCACCGCCCCTGCGCCTTATGACGGGAAGCCATGTTGCGAATCCTTGCCATCTTGTTCAGCTTGTTGGTGTTGCTGGCCCTGGCCGGCGGCGGCGGCGGCATGTACCTGTTCTGGAAATACGGACAGGACCTGCCCGATTATCACCAACTGGCCCATTACGAACCCCCCATCACCACCCGGGTCTATGGTGGTGACGGGCGTCTGGTGGCCGAATACGCGGTGGAAAAGCGGGCCTTCATTCCCATCGGCGTCATCCCCGACCGGGTCAAGGACGCCTTCCTGTCCGCCGAGGACAAGGGTTTTTACGACCATCCCGGCGTCGATTTCATGGGGATCACCCGCGCTGTCCTCATCAACCTGCGCAACAAGGGCATGGGGGCGGACCGCCGACCGGTCGGCGCCTCGACCATCACCCAGCAGGTAGCCAAGAACTTCCTGCTGACCAACGAAGTGTCCATTGAACGCAAGATCAAGGAAGCCATCCTGGCCTTCCGCATCGAACGGACCTTTTCCAAGGACCACATCCTCGAACTGTATCTGAACGAAATCTACCTGGGCATGGGCAATTATGGGGTCGCCGCCGCGGCACTCAACTATTTCGACCGCGGCCTTGACGAACTCAGCATCGCCGAGGCCGCCTATCTGGCTGCGCTGCCCAAGGCGCCCAACAATTATCACCCGGTGCGTCACGCCCAAGCCGCCAAGGAACGCCGTGACTGGGTAATCGGCCGGATGTTGGAAGACGGCAAGATCAGCCGCGCCGACCATGATGCCGCCATCGCCGAACCGCTGTTGATGCGCAGGCGCGACGACGCCGCCATGATCGTCGGCGCCGACTATTTCGCCGAGGACATCCGCCGCGAGATCGTCGCCAAATATGGCGAAAGCGCCCTCTACAAAGGCGGCCTGGTGGTGCGTTCCACCGTCGACGCCGAATTGCAGGCCCTGGCCTCGCGGGTCTTGCGCCAAGGCTTGATGTCCTATGACCGCCGTCACGGCTGGCGCGGCCCAGTGACCCGCATCCAGCTCGGCAGCGGCTGGCAGCAGCGGCTGGCCGCCGTTGCCTATCCCAATGGCGGCGAGCCGTGGGCTTTGGCGGTGGTGCTGACCACCAGCGATTCCAGCGTCCAGATCGGCCTGGTGGACGGTTCGGGCGGGACAATTCCTTTCAGTGAAATGCGATGGGCGCGCCCATGGGAAAAGGACGAGCACGTGGGCCCCGCTCCCCGTCGCCCCGCCGACGTGGTGCAACCCGGCGACGTGATCCTGGTGGAAGCCATCGGCAAGACCGAGGACGGCAAGAACGCCGCCGCCGGAACTTACGCGTTGCGGCAAATCCCCAAGATCGAAGGCGCCCTGGTGGCCATGGACCCGCATACCGGCCGCGTTCTCGCCATGGTCGGCGGCTGGGCCTATGGCAAGAGCCAGTTCAACCGTGCCACCCAGGCCATGCGCCAACCTGGGTCGTCGTTCAAGCCGTTCATCTACCTGTCGGCCCTGGAGAACGGCTACACCCCGTCTTCGCTGATCCTCGACGCCCCCATCGCCCTGCCCCAGGGTCCCGGCCTGCCCATGTGGCGCCCCAAGAATTACAGCGGCGACTTCCTGGGGCCGACCACCCTGCGGGTCGGCATCGAAAAGTCGCGCAACCTGATGACCGTGCGTCTGGCCCAGGCGTTGGGCATGGATGCGGTTGCCGATTATTCCAACCGTTTCGGCATCTACGATGCCCTGCCCCGCCAACTGGCCATGAGCCTGGGCGCCGGCGAAACCACCGTGCTGAAGATGACCGCCGCTTATGCCATGCTGGTCAACGGCGGCAAGAAGATCGCCCCCACCCTGGTGGACCGTATTCAGGACCGTAACGGCCGCACCGTCTTCGTCCACGACCAACGCTTTTGCGAAGGTTGTTGGCCGGTTCAATATTCCCAGCAGGAAATGCCGCGCCTGCCCGACATCCGCCCGCAGATCGTCGATCCGGTGTCCGCTTATCAGATGGTGTCCATCCTGGAAGGGGTGGTCCAACGCGGTACCGGCCGTTCGATCGCCGCTGTCGGCAAGCCGCTGGCCGGCAAGACCGGCACCTCCAACGACAGCTTCGACACCTGGTTCGTGGGCTTTTCCCCCGACCTGGCGGTGGGCGTGTTCGTCGGCTTCGACGAGCCGCACAGCCTGGGCGAAAAGGAAACCGGCGGCTCGGTGGCCGCCCCCATCTTCCGCGACTTCATGATGGGGGCGCTGAAGGACCAGCCGGCAACGCCCTTCCGTGTGCCGCCGGGAGTGCGCATGGTGCGCGTCGACCCCGCCACCGGCCGCCCGGCCGAACCCGGAGCGCCGCGGTCCATCTGGGAAGCCTTCAAATCCGGCGACCGTCTGCCCGACGACCAGGAAGACGTGCTGGACGGCAACGCCGAGGGTTTCAGCTTCGACCCGTTGCCCAGCGAGAACGACAGCTCGCACGGATTGGTCACACCGCTGCCGCAATTGCCGGCGGGGGCCACTCCGCCCTTGCCCGGCGGCTTGTATTGACAGTAAAAATGCCCGCCTGACCCAAGACCCGAGAGGAATCCGCCCTTGCGCGCCGAAATCGAAGCGCTGGCCGCCGACATCCGCAAATCCGTCGCCCTGCTGAAGCGCCACCTGAACTGGGACGCGGCGCTGATGCGCCTTGACGAGTTGAACGCCCAGGCCGAAGACCCCAATCTGTGGAACGACGGCGACAAGGCGCAAAAGCTGATGCGTGAACGCACCCAGTTGGACGCCCAGATCAACGGCTGCCGCAAGTTGGAAGCCGAAATGGATGATCTTTTGGGCTTGATCGAACTGGCGGAGATGGAAGGCGATTCCGACGTCGCCGCCGATGCCGAAAGCCAGTTGCGGGCCCTGAAGGAAGTGGCCGGCAAGTTGGAACTGGAGACCTTGCTGTCGGGCGAGGCCGATTCCAACGATTGCTACATCGAAATCAACGCCGGCGCCGGCGGCACAGAAGCCCAGGATTGGGCCGAAATGATGCAGCGCATGTATTTCCGCTGGGCCGAGCAGCACGGCTACAAGGTGGAACTGGTGGAAGAAACCCCCGGCGAAGCCGCCGGCATCAAGTCGGTGACCATGAAGGTCATCGGCCACAACGCCTATGGCTGGCTGAAGACCGAAGCCGGCGTTCACCGCCTGGTGCGCATCTCGCCGTTCGACAGCAACGCCCGGCGTCAGACCAGCTTCGCCTCGGTTTGGGTCTATCCGCAGGTGGACGACACCATCGACATCCAGATCAACGAAGGCGATTGCCGCATCGACACCTATCGCGCCTCGGGCGCTGGCGGCCAGCACATCAACAAGACCGATTCGGCGGTGCGCATCACCCACGGCCCCACCGGTATCGTGGTGGCCTGCCAGACCGAACGCTCGCAGCACCAGAACCGGGCGCGGGCCTGGGAAATGCTGCGCGCCCGCATGTACGAGGCGGAACTGCAAAAGCGCGAGGCCGCCGCCCAGGCGCTGGAAGATACCAAGACCGACATCGGCTGGGGCCACCAGATCCGTTCCTACGTGTTGCAGCCCTACCAGATGATCAAGGATCTGCGCACCAACGTGGAAACCTCGGACACCCAAGCCGTGCTGGACGGCGACCTGGACATGTTCATGGCCGCTTCCCTGGCCAGCCGGATCAAGGGGTCGGATGAAGTCGACGCCTGACGGCAAATCCCATTTGAATTGGCGATGGCGGAACCTACATAGGCTCCGCCATCATCATTTCGGGGTTAAGGGAACCATGAAACGCCATCGCATCCTTTCCGGCCTGCTGGTCGTCCTGTTGGCTTTGTCTCTGTCGGCCGAGGCATGGGCCAAGGCCGGCAAGGGCGGAAGCCTGGGTTCGCGAGGGTCGCGCACCTTCGATCGTCCCATCGAACGCTCGGTCACCCCCGCACCGGCCCCGCAACCGGGTGTGACCCAACCGGGGACGGCGCAACCCATGTACAATCCCAACGCCGTGCGCCCTGCCACTCCCGCAGCCGCGCCGGCCATGGCCCAGCAGCCTGGATTCTTCCAACGCAACCCGATCATGGGCGGCATCATGGGCGGGCTGATCGGCGCCGGTATAGGCTCCATGCTGTTCGGCAGCAATTCGGCCATGGCCGCCGCTTCCGACGCCGCCCCCATGGCGTCCATGTTCGGCACGCTGTTGCAGATCGCCCTGATCGGCGGCCTGATCTACCTGGCCATGCGTTTGTTCCGCCGCAGGGCCCAGGTCGCCGGCGGCATCAGCCAGGCCCCGACCTATCAGCGTGAAGGCATGAATGGGGCCGACGTCGCCGCGACCCAGCGTGTGGCCAAGGAATTCGACGTCACCGAGGACGACCAGGCGCAGTTCGGCCGCATCATCGAAGGCGTGCAAAAAGCCTGGAGCGACGGCAACCCGGTGGCGCTCCGCCAGCTCGTCACCCCCGAAGTGGCCGGCTGGATCGGCGAGGACTTGGCCCGCGACCAAGCCAACGGCTTGCGCAACGTGGTCGAGGACGTCAACCTGCTGAAGGGCGAGGTCTCCGAGACTTGGCGCGAGAACGGCATGGATTACGCCACCGCCATCATCACCTTCTCGGCCCGAGACTACATGGTGCGGCTGTCCGACAATTCGGTGGTGGAAGGTGACGCCAACCATCCGGTGGAAACCACCGAAGCCTGGACCTTCGTCCGCGGCAGCGGCGGGACCTGGGTGCTGTCGGCCATCGAGCAGATGTAGAAACAAGAAACCCCGCCGGAAACGGCGGGGTTTTCGCTTCAGCGACCGTAGAAGCCGCCGTAGGACGAGCCGCATTGGAAGGCGGCGACACTGGGGGTCAATACCCCGCAACGGGCCGGGGCCCAGCTTTGCCCGATCAACCCCGACACCCCATAGCCATAACGGCGGCATTGGTTTTCGGCGATGGCGCGGACTTCTTCCGGGCTCGAGACCATGTTGGAATAGCAAACATAGCTGGCCGGTCCCTCTTGGGTCACCGGAACCAGGGGATAGGGTTCGGAAGAGCAGCCCGCCAGGACAAGCGCGGCGGCGGCAAGGACGGCAAGCCTCATGTCGTTTCCCCTGAATGAATTCACCGTACCTGCCTAACGCCATGGCGACGTCTTGGCAAGCCCGATCGGATCAATAGCCGATCTTGGCCGCCAGGATAGCCGCCTGGGTCCGGTTTTCCACCCCCAGGGCCCGCAAGATGGCGGTGACATGCAGCTTGACCGTGATCTCGGCCAAATTAAGGTCACGGGCGATTTCCTTGTTGCTTTTGCCTTGGCGCAGCATGGCCAGCACGTCGCGTTGACGGGGCGTCAAGGCGTTGCGGGTCTGGTCGCGGCCGCCATTGCCGCCATCGGCCGAGGCCACTTCCAGCTTGGGGGAAAGATAAGTCTCGCCCGACAAAACCTGACGGATGGCTTCCAACATGGACGAACTGGACGACGTCTTGGCGATGTAACCTTGCGCCCCGGCATCAAGCGCCCGGCGCACGTCCATGGGGGCTTCTGACGCCGAAATGACCACCAGATGCATGTTGGGCGCCGCCCGGCAAATGGCTTCGATGCCATCGAATCCATCCATGCCGGGCATGTTC
>JAIWOG010000099.1 GCA_020217035.1 Magnetospirillum sp.
AGGTCGCACAAGCCGACATCGAACTCGCCCCCCGCACGCAGCGACGAAACGGCCTGGACGAAGTCCCCCGCCTCGATGACCTCGAGCGGGCCGTCAACAAGATTTTCCAGGACTAGCCGCACACCTTCGCGAAACAAAGCGTGGTCGTCGGCAAGAAGCACCCTCATCCCAGCCTACCTTATCGTTGATCTGGCCTTTCAGCCATCTTAGCCACACGAGAGTACAACCGGCAAGATACGTTTCACTCCTTCATCAAAAGAAGGAGATTTCATTCCAAGCGCACAGACAAAGTTATCAAAAAAGCACAAACAAAAGTATATGATTGAGATGAAGCCCGGCCCCATGACTTTCATCAACACAAATAAATCATAGGTATGAGGATACCGAACCTAGCAGCGAAGCTCATGCAGGGATACGCATCCTTTTTGGATAAATTCGGCAATCCCCTTGGCATCATCGCGGTGAAACCAATTCACCGAAGCAGGCAAGATTGGCGGTCGGCTTCCATCGCTGACGAATCCGGTGATCCGCTGATCACCCAATACCAACATTGGTTTGCCCAAGGTCGAATTCCAGACCTCCAGACGTGGATGGTGATAAAATTTGAAACCTTCCACCAAAAGCAAATCCACCCCCCGCATCCGTGATGCCAGGTAAGGCAGCCTCCGCGGCTGTCCGCTATCGCCATCTCCGACCAAGGAAAAACGCTGTGGACCGGCCACCAGGCATTCCGTGGCCCCCGGGATGGCGACCTCGGGGTCCAAGGTCAGATCGTGATGGCTGTGCTTGATGGTGCCGACCACGCATCCCTGCGCCGACAAAACCGGGATCAAGGCCCGGATCAGGGTGGTCTTGCCGCTGCCGCTCCAGCCGGCGATGCCGAAAAGCTTCATGCCGACATCATAGCGTCGTCGAACGCGCAATCCAGTCCCGCGTCGCCAAGGCTTGACCCCGACGCCAGGATGAATGCATGAGAAGGCATGAACATCGCCCGCCTTCCCCCCTATGTGCCCGTCCTGGCCGCCACCACCGCCGCCCAAGCCTTGGTATCCCTGGCCATGCTGACGCCTGCGGCCATCGCCCCGGCCATCGCCGCCGGACTGGGGCAGCCGGCGTCGATGATCGGCTGGTGGATTAGTTTCGGCTATGGCGGGGCGATGGTGACGTCGCTGATCGGCGGCAACGCCGTCCGTCGGTTGGGCGCCACCCGTTCGACCCAGATCGGCCTGACGCTTGCCGCCTTGGGGGCCGGGGCCATGGCGATGGGGAGCTTGTCCCTGGCTGTGGCCGCCGCCCTGTTGATCGGCTTGGGCTATGGCATGACCAACCCCGCCGCGTCGCATCTTCTGGCCAAGACCACCAGCGCCAAACGCCGCAACCTGGTTTTTTCGCTAAAGCAGACCGGCGTTCCCCTGGGGGGGACCATGGCCGGCCTGATCGCGCCACGGCTGACCCAGACCTGGGACTGGCCGGTGGCCTTGGTGGCAGTGGTCCTCGCATGCCTGGGCTTGGCCGCCGGGCTGGAAACCATGCGCCGATCCTGGGATACCGACCGCGACCCCAAGGCCCGCCTCAGCGGCAACCCCTTCCTGGGCTTGGCCCTGATCTGGAGCAATCCACGCCTCAAGGCCCTGTCATGGACCGGTTTCGCCTACGCCGCCGTGCAATTGTCGGTCTCCAGCTTCGCCGTCACCATGCTGGTGACCGAGTTGTCCTGGTCGCTGGTCCAGGCCGGCATCCTGTTGTCCGCCTTGCAGGTCGCGGGGGTGGTTGGCCGTATCGTCATCGGCTCGGCCGCCGACCGCTTCTTCGGCGGCGTTCCCACCTTGGTGGGGTTGGGTCTGGTCACCGCCATGCTGGCCATGGCCACCGGCACTTTGTCGGCGCAATGGCCGACAATCTGGGTCTTCGCTGTGCTGATTCCGTTCGGCGCCGCCGCCTTGGGCTGGAACGGCGTGTATTTGGCCGAACTGGCCCACGCCGCCGAACCGGCGCAAATCCCCAGGATCACCGGGGCCTCGCTGTTCTTCACCTATGGCGGGGTGCTGGTGGGGCCGCCCTGCTTCGCCGCCCTGCACGACGTGGTGGGAAGCTACACCCTGACCTATGCCCTGTCCGCCATGCCGGCCTTGGCCGGTGCCGCCATCCTGATCTGGTCAAGCCGTCGAGACCGCCCCATATAAGCGGTCATGGAGCAAGCCTCTTCGATCCTGATGGTGATCCTGCCCGTAGTGGTGGCCGGCATTCTGGTCACTGGCCTGCTGGGCTTCGCCGCCGAATTGCCCTGGTATCGCCGCCATGCCAACACCTTGATGAAATGGCGTGTGGGCATGCAATTGGTGGCGATCCTGACCTTGCTGGCCCTGGTGGCGCTGGCCTGATCAAGCCCGGATGGTGCGCAGGAAACCGTCCACTTCCCGTTTCAGGTTGGCCGCCGGACCAGCCAGGCTGTCGGCCGCCCACTTCACCCGCACCGCCGCGCCGCAATAGCGCACCGCCGACTGGGTGACATGGACGACGCCGCCGGTGACGTCCTGGGTTCCGGCGGTGACTTCCTCGACGCAGCGGCCGATCTTGGCGGTGACTTCCGCTTGGCGGGTGACCGCGTCGGCCACCTGGGCGGAAATGTGGTCCACCTTCTCGATGGCGCGGCCGACATCGCCGATGGCTTCGACGGTGTCGGCGGTGGCGGCCTGGATGGCCGCCAACTGATCGGCGATCTCGCGGGTGGATTCAGCCGTCTTTTGCGCCAGATGCTTCACTTCGTCGGCGACCACGGCAAACCCCTTGCCGGCGTCGCCGGCGCGTTGCGCCTCGATGGTGGCGTTCAGCGCCAGCATGTTGGTGCGGCCGGCGATGTCGCCGATCAAGGTGACGACGCGGTCGATGTTGCCGGCCAGTTGCAGCAGGCCGGCGACCTTGGTGTTGGCATTGGCCAGTTCGTTGACGGCATGACGCACCACTTGCGAGGTGGTCTCCACATGCAGGGAGATGTCGGCGACGCTGTCGTTCAACTCGCCCGCCGCGTCGGCCACGGCGGCGACGGTGTTGCGCGAGCGTTCCGCCGCCTCGGCCACCGTCAAGGACGAATTGTCACCGCTACGGCCACCCGTGACCATGCGCAGCGCGGTGTCGCGAATGGCTTGGGCGTTGTTGTCGACGGCGTCGGCCACCGACTTGACCGCCTGTTCGAAATGGTCGGCCAAATCCAGCATGCGCTGATGGTTGACCGCCTCGGCCTCGGCGCGGATGGCCTCTTGTTCCTGTTGCATGCGGACCATGGCGATGGCGTTGTCCTTGAACACGCCGACCGCCTTGGCCATGTCGCCAATCTCGTCCTTGCGGCGGATGCCTGGCACCACCACGGTGTGGTCGCCGCCGGCCAAGCGTTCCATGGCATGTTCGATCAACCGCACCGGCTGGGTGATGGAACGGGCCAACACCAGCGCCGCCACGCAGAACAACACCAGGGCGGCGACATTGAACAGCATCATCAAACGTGACATCTGCCGCCGCGCGTTTTCTTGCTGGGCGATCACCTGATTCATGCCGTCGCGGGCATGGCTGAACACCTGGGCCAAAATGGGCCGCACCGCCTGGAATTCCTGACGCAGCGCCTCGACTTCGGCATTCAGGGCGATGGTTCCTTGGGCGAAGGCGTTCATGTCGGTGGAATAAGCCTGCATCAACTTGCGCAAGTCGTCGCGGGTTGAATTGGGCAAGGCGGAGGCGTCCAACTCGAAGTCGAACTGGTTCGAGAACTTGCGGTGAATGCCCACATAGCTTTCCTTGCCGTACAACATGAAGTTCTTTTCGGCTTGGCGCATCTGCAACATGGTGGGCAGCAACGGCCCGGCATTGGGCCACATCTTCAACTCGTCCTCGACCGCCTTGACCGACGTCGCCAATTGCCCCCGCAAGCCCGAGGACGCGGTCAAGCCCAACACCTCGGCCCGCTGGTAGACCGCCTCGAAACGGCTGGAAACCTTGCCGAAACCTTGTGCCAGGGACTCCAGTTGCTCTTGAATGCTGGCGGCACCGGGCAGGCGCCCCATCTGCTCGATACCCTGGACAACGAATTTCATGTCCTCGCCAAACGCCGCCGCCGAATCCTTGTCGCGTTCGCGCAGGAAATGTTCCTCGTGGTTCTGCAACGCCGCCGCCTTGGCTCGCACGTCGCCGGCCAGGTCGTTCAGGCGGCGGAACTCGTCCTGCGACACCAGCAGGGTGTTGATGCGGTCCTCGACCACGAAGGACAGGATGGCGAAGATCGCCGCCCCCACCAGCGCGATGCCGACCAGCAGCGCGAAACGGAAACGAATGGATAGGTCGGACAGAACCGGCAGGTCGCCGGTTTGCCAAGACGACGCCAAGCTTCTGCCGACCCCGCCAAGGCCAGGAAACTCAAAGGACAAGCGGGGGAAGTATGAAGTGGTGGCCTTGCTCACGTCTCGGTTCCGTCAAAAAGGGACGGAGCGACTATAGGCCCATCCCATGACAAGACCGTGACAAGGACCTGAAGCTTCGGTTAAAATTGTGCGTAAGCGAAAGCCGCTATTCCTTCAGAGTCGAGAAAACTCCCCGCTTCTGCAAGTCGTCCAGCAGTTTCTGCATGGTCTCGACGGTGACCGGGCCAGATCTGCGCACCAGCACCCGGTGTTCGTAGACCTGATCCTGACGATTGGAAACCAACAGCCGGGATGCGGCTTGCGGATTGTTCTTCAGGTAGCGCCGGAGATAGGCTTCGGTCACCACCGCCACGTCGCGGCGGCCCGCCAGGACCAGTTCGATGCTGGAACGGTGGCTGCTGACCAGCTTGATGTCGAATTTCTTCTCAAGCTGTTTGGGATCGCCTTCGAAATCGGCGAAGCCGTAATGATAACCCAGGATACCCACCAGGGTCTTGCCGGCGAAGTCGTCGAAATACCCCTGGTCCCGGCCGGGTTGGGACAAGGTCACGTAAACTTCGGCACCGGTCATGAAAACCTTGGTGAAGGCAGCGGCATCGGCTTGTTTCTGCCAGCCCCAAAGGGGGCTTTCGAAAAACATCACGTCGAAACGCCCTTCGGACAAATCGGCATAGCGACGCCGGGCGGAGATGGGCACGAACTCGAAGCGGTATTCCGCCTGGGAATCGTTCAAGGCCGAAATCAGGCTGCCGACCATGTCGTCCTTGCCGCTTTCCACATAAGGCGGAAACTCGTATCCGCCCACCTTCACGGACACTTGGGCCCAGGCCGGGCCGGACAAGATGGCGAACAAGGCCAGCGACACCAACATCTTCAGCCAATTCATGAGATCCCCCCTCTGAACCAGGCGGTTGCGAAGACTGCCGCCAAATCGCCATGATCGCGTCCAAACTTCGCCGCAAGCCAGCGCTAGCATCATCATAGTGCCCCTTTGTCCACGGACCTCGCAACCATGACCTATCCCCTGTTTGACTGCGGCTACACTTTGTGGGTCGCCGACTTGGACACCAGGCTGATGGACCGCTTCGGCCAGTCCGCCAGGGCGCTGGGTGTCGATTCCCGGCTGTTGCGGGACGGCTATTACCGTGGGACCAGCGCCGCCTCTCTGTATGATCAGCTGCGGGCGGGTCTGGAGCAGGACAACCAAGCGGCGTGAACTTACCCCTTGGTTTAATTCCGGGCATTGCCCGCAAGCTGGCACGTGCTAAAATTCGCCCGTAAGGATAAGAAAACGTCCAAGGAGCAAACGGGTGCCGCAAAACTGGCGGGGTCCCCTGCCCTGGCTGGCGATGGCCTTCGCGGTCAATGTCGCCGCCATCGGTGGCACGACCTATGTGCTGAGCCAAGGCGTCGTCGACCGCGAGGAACTGAATGCACTGGCCATGGTCGCCGTGGCCGGGGCGGCGGCGTTGTTCGTGCTGGCGTGGAAGATCGTCGACTTCGCCGTCATGCGCGGGGTCAAGCGTCTGGCCAGCGAGGTGCGGGCCATCGCCCATGGCGGCAACCGTGCCGACATCGAAATCGACCGCTATCCGTTGCTGGCGCCGTTGCCCGAATCCGTCAACCAGATCATCGCCAAGCTGGTCCAAGCGCGGGCCGAGTTGTCGGATGGTCTGCAACAAGCCACCGGCAAGGCCGAGGAAAACGCCAACCGGCTGGCCGCCATCCTGAACGACCTGCATGAAGGCGTGGTGGTGTGCAACCTGCGCCACCAGATCGTGCTTTACAATTCGGTGGCCATGGACATGCTGGCCGCCATCGGCCCGGTGGGACTGGGCCGTTCCCTGTTCGAGACGGTCACCCGCGAAGCCGTGGCGCACATGCTGGAAGTGCTGACCCATCGCCCGGACATGGGGGCGCGGGGCACCCCCTTCCTGGCCAGCGCCAGCGACGGCAGCACGCTTTTGCAGGCCCGCATGAGCCTGATTCGCGGCGGCGACGGCGAAGCGTCGGGCTATGTCATCACCATGGTGGACGCCGGCCCCCAGGTGGCGGCCTTGTCACGGCGCGACGCGCTGTTGCGCGAAGTCGCCGAAGGACTGGAATCCCCCCTGATCCGTTTGCGCATCGCCGCCAACAACCCGACCATCGTCGAGCGCGAAGCCGCCAACATCGAAGCCGCCATCAAGAAGGTCACCGACGGCTATCAGCGGGCGTTGTCCGGCTGGTGGCCCATGGCCGACCAGCATTCCGCCGACCTGTTCGCCTTTGTCGCCCAAAGATTCGAGGGCGAAAGCGTCAAAGTCACCGTCACCGGCCTGCCGGTGTGGCTGCACGCCGATTCCCATTCCCTGTCGCTGGCGGTGGAAGCGATGATCCGCCAGATTTCGGAACGCTTCAACCTGGCCGAAATCGACCTCGCCGCCACCGAGGACGATACCGGCTGTTGGGTGGAAATCGGCTGGGCCGGCGCCACCGCCGCCAAGCCGGCGCTGGAAAGCTGGCTGGGCAAGACCTTGCCGTCGCTGGGCGGCATGCGGGTGCGCGACGTTCTTGACCACCACGCGGGGGCGGACATCTTGCAGGAACACCGGTCAGGCCGGTCGTGGTTGCGTTTGCCCATGCGCAAGGGGGTGGAACAGCATTACCAATCCAAGCCGGCTTTGCCCACCCGGCCGGAATTCTATGACATGTCGCTGCTGGACGCCGCCCGCGACATCGGGGAAAAGGGCCGCCAGCCCCTGCGCAACCTGACCTTCATCGTCTTCGACACCGAAACCACCGGCCTTGCCCCCAGCCAAGGCGACCAGATCGTCCAGATCGGCGCCGTGCGCATCGTCAACGGCCGCATCTTGTCGGGCGAAAGCTTCAACCGCATCGTCAATCCCGGCCGCTCGATCCCGGTGGAAAGCATCAAGTTCCACGGCATCACCGACGAAATGGTCAAGGACAAGCCGCCATTGGGCGTAGTGCTGCCGCAATTCAAGGCTTTCGCCGCCGATTCGGTGCTGGTGGCCCACAACGCCGCCTTCGACCTGAAGTTCCTGCGCATGCGCGAAAGGGAATTCGGCGTCACCTTCGACAACCCGGTGCTGGACACCATGATGCTGTCCAATTATCTGGACGGGCCCGAGGTCGGCCATTCCCTGGACGCCATCTGCGACCGTCTGGGGATTTCCATCACCGACCGCCACACCGCGCTCGGCGACGCCATCGTCACCGCCGCCGTGCTGCTGAACCAGATCGACGCCCTGGAAAGCCGGGGCATCACCACCTTGGACCAGGTGGTCAAGGAACTGGACCTCAACATGGTGCTGCACGAACGCCAAAGGGCGTTCTAAAGCAACAGCCTAGCCGGCGGCGGCGCTGATGGTGGCGACGATGTCGTCGACCACGGCGCCGACCAATTGGGAATTTTCGCCTTCCGCCATCACCCGGATCAGCGGTTCGGTCCCCGACTTGCGGATCAGCACCCGGCCCGAACCGTTCAGCCGCGCCTCGCCGGCGGCGATGGCCGCCTTGACGTTGTCCAGGGCCAGAACCGCGTCGGGCTTGCCGCTGACGCGGACATTCTTCAAGACCTGCGGGAAGGGATCGAACAGGTGCAGCATCTGGCTGGCCGGCTTGCCCGAATCCACCAACGCCGCCAACACCTGCAACGCCGCCACCAGACCGTCGCCGGTGGTGGAATGGTCGGACAGGATAATATGGCCCGATTGCTCGCCGCCGACGTTGAAACCGTCACGGCGCATGCGTTCCAGCACATAGCGGTCACCCACGGCGGTGCGGTGCAGGTCCAGGCCCTGGGCCGCCAGATGCTTTTCCAGCCCCATGTTGGACATCACCGTGGCGACGATGCCGCCGCCTTTCAGTTGTCCGGACTTGGCCAAGGCCAGACCGATCAGCCCCATCACCTGGTCGCCGTCGATGACGCTACCCTTTTCGTCGCACAGCACCAGACGGTCGGCGTCACCGTCCAGCGCGATGCCCAGATGGGCGCCATGGGCCACCACCTGGGTCTGCATGGTCTGGGTGTGCAGCGAACCGCAATCCTTGTTGATGTTGAAGCCATCGGGATGGACCGCCACCGGGATGACCTCGGCACCCAGTTCCCACAACACGGTGGGGGCGACCTTGTAGGCGGCGCCGTTGGCGCAATCGACGACGATCTTCAGCCCGTCCAGGCGCAGGCCACGCGGAAAGCTGGACTTGGCGTATTCGATGTAACGGCCCGCCGCGTCGTCCAAACGCTTGGCCTTGCCCAGATGGTCGGATCCGACGCGATAGCCCTCAAGTCCGTTGAACATCTTGTGTTCGATCTCGATCTCGTCCTCGTCGGACAGCTTGAAGCCGTCGGGACCGAACAGCTTGATGCCGTTATCCTGGTAAGGATTGTGCGAGGCGGAAATCATCACCCCCAGATCGGCCCGCAGCGACCGGGTCAGCATGGCCACCGCCGGCGTCGGCAGCGGCCCCAGCAGCACCACGTCCATGCCGACGGCGACGAAACCGGCGGTAAGCGCCGGTTCCAGCAAATAGCCCGACAGCCGCGTGTCCTTGCCGATCACCACCACGTGACGATGGTCGCCGCGGGTGAAATGGCGACCGGCCGCCATGCCCAGTTTCAACGCCGTCTCGGCGGTCATGGGGTCCAGATTGGCGGTACCCCGGATACCGTCGGTGCCGAACAGCTTGCGCGTCATGGAAGAACCAAACCTCGGTTTTTTCGAAAGGTGATTGGATAACGCCAAAGCATGGCTTTTGAAAGGTTTTTCCGCGTCCATGGCGAGGCAACGGTCTATACTGGGGCGCTTTCCCTGTTCGAGTGCCCCATGCCCGCCTTCCTGATCAGCTACGACCACTATCTGTTGGCCGCTTTCGCCTTGTTCGGCACCTTGGGCGCCGCCGCCCTGATGCTGTTCCTGGCCTACAAATCGCGCTTCGCCACGGTGATCCGCCGCTATCGCGGCCTGTCGCCGCCTTTCGTCAACGTGGTGGGCGTGCTGTTCGCCCTGACCCTGGCCTTCTTGGCCAACGACACCTGGAACGCCCATGACCGGGCGGTCAACGCCGTCTACCACGAAGCCGGCGCACTTCGGTCCATCCAGGCCCTGGCCGCCCCCCTGCCCGCCGCCCAGCGTCAGGCGGTGGAGAGGGCCGTGCGTCATTATGCCGACAGTGCCGTTCACCAGGAATGGCCGCTGCTCGCCCATCGGCAATCGTCGGCGGACACCGGCCAGGCCATGGCGGGATTGCTGGAAACCCTGGCCGGCACCGAGATGGCGGCGGCCGCGCCCGCAGCCATCCACGCCGAGATGCTGCGTCAAGCGGTGGTGGCCCGCGATGCCCGCGAAAGCCGTATCGCCCTGTCCAAGACCCACGTCAACCCGTTGAAATGGCTGGGTATGGCCTTTCTGGGCCTGCTGACCATGATTTCCATCGCCATGGTCTATGTGGACCAGCCCAAGGCGGAAATCCTGGCCGTCGCCCTGTTCGCCGCCGCCGCCGCGCCGACGGCCGCCATCGTGCTGATCCAGGGCAACCCATTCCAACCGCCCAGCGCCGTCTCGGCGGCGCCCATCAGCAGCCTA
>JAIWOG010000320.1 GCA_020217035.1 Magnetospirillum sp.
CCGGCAGCGGTTCCGACGTCCCCATGGCCGGGGCCAAAGGCGGCGGCGCGGCGCCGGTGCCGCGCGGCGGTTCGGTGCCGGCGGCGCGCACCAGGTCGACGGCGACCTTGGGGCCGCTGGTGAAGTGACGGACCCGCATGCCGGCGGGAATGTCCAAGATGATGGCGGTGCCCGCGCCTTGGGGGCGGATGTCGGCGACCTTGACGTCGGGCGGCAGGGCGGCGGCCAGGGCGGTGGCGTTGATGCGGGCCGGGCGGTCGAAGGCGATGGTGGCGTTGGAATCGGTGCTGGTGACGCTGTAGCCCACACTTTTCGGCCAGTCGAACACCAGACGGTTGAAGCCGGTATGTTCGCCGCCCCGCACCATGATGTCTGAGGCCGGGGCTGGCGCCGGAACCGCTGCCGGCGGCGCGGCTTTGACCGGTTCGGGGGCTTTGGCCGGCTCGGCGGCCTTGGCCATGTCCGCGGCCGGTTCGGCGATTTTCGGCGGTTCCGGCGGTTTGGCGGCGGCCTTGGTTTCGGACATGTCCACCACGGTGGACTTGCCCAACTGGAAGGTCTTCAACTGGACCGGGCGCAGCAGGTCGAAGCTGACCTCGCGGCGGTCGGCGCTCAGTTTCGCCGATTTCAGGTATTTGGGCAGCGCCTTGACCAGGGCCTTGGGGTCGCCGGCCACCGGCTTGTCGAAGCGCACCACCAACTGGCTGTCGCCGACGGTTTCGGCCGACCATTCCACCGGCCCCGGCCAGTCGAAGACCATGCGTCCGAAAGTGGGGTGTTGGGCGCCGCGCGGGGTGGTCTGGGCCCAGGCGCGATGGACCGCGCCGCCCATGATCAGGGCCGTCAGCAACAACATCACGAAAATTGAGCGCAGGAACGACGGCATGATCTTCCATTGGGCCAAAGCGGCCATGGGTAACGTCGCCCGTCCCCGCTTTTCGGCTTGGCCGCCCGCCGACATCAAATCAGTCGAAGCTGGCCAGCAGCCTGTCGATCTCGGCCTGGTCGGCGGCGCTGGTCGGCAGCTGCGGGCCGTTCAACAAATCCTCGTCGGTTTCGATGACCTTTTGCTTGCGGTCTTCCGACTCGATTTCGCCGCCGAACGCCTTCACCAGATTTTCGACGCGCGCTTCGATTTCCTTCAGCATGCGCACCACCTTGGTGATGCGCTGGCCGGTGATGTCCTGGAAGGTGCAGGCTTCGAAGATCCGGGTGGTGATCTCGGTCAGCCGTTCGGCCACCTCGGCGTCCATCATGGGGGCCAGGGCTTCCAGATGTTCGGCCGAATCCATGATTTCGTTGGTGGCGGCTTCGGTGGCGCCGACGATGGCGTCCAATTCGTCGGTGGCCGAGGCGATGAACTCGTTCTTGATCTCGCCAGGACGCAGGGCGGCGATTTCGGCCTTGGCGTTGTGGATGTAATCCGCCAGGGATTCCACTTCGCGGAACAGCTTCAGGTCGCCGCCGTCCAAGTCGCCGGTCATGGTGTCCAGCATGGACCGCACCACTTCAGCGATCTTCTCGACGCCGACGGTATCACCATGCTCGCGGCGAATGGCGTCCAGACGCAATTCCAGATCGCGATCGACGCCTTTCGCCGCCATGGTTCCCCCCGCGTCTTAAGCGAAGTCGCCCAGAACCGAAGACATCTTGGTCTTCAGGGTCTCGGCGTTGAACGGCTTGACGATGTAGTTGGAAACGCCGGCTTCCTTGGCGGCGATGACGTTTTCCGACTTGGATTCGGCGGTGACCATGATGAAGGGAATGGACTTCAGCTTGGCGTCGGCGCGCACTTCGCGCAGCAACTGCAAGCCGGTCATCGGTTCCATGTTCCAGTCAGAGATGATCAGGCCGTAATTGCCCACGCGCAGCATCTGAAGCGCCATGGAGCCATCGGTGGCTTCATCCACGTTGTTGAAGCCCAGCTGCTTCAACAGGTTGCGGATGATTCGCAGCATCGTCTTGTAATCGTCGACGATGAGCACATTCATATTCTTGTCGACAGCCATCCCAAAAAGCTCCTTCGAAGCACTAGCCATCAAATCGTCAAAGACCCGACGGCGCGAGTTTTCCTAGTTAAGATAGACAAGCGGGGTCGCGCAAGGTCTTTTTCGCCCAATCCCCAACAAAAGTATTTTATCCCCCGCCGGCCCCCTTGGCGGTCGGCATTTGCCGGCGCTGAGCCAGTTCCGACGTCAGATTGCGGGCCTTGGTCGGGTCCATTTCCGCCAGGATCGGCGCGACTTTCTGCTCCTTCATGCGTTCGACCACCTCCAGCATGATGGGCATCTCCAATTGCTCGAAGATTTTGGCCGCGTCCTTGGGTTTCATGTTCTCGTAGATCTTGACCAACGAACGCATCTTGGCGTCTTCCTGGTCGTTATATTGACGCAACAAGCCCTCGATGGTGCTTTGCAGCGTCTTCATTTCAGTAATCTTACGCTCGATTTGGTTTTCAGCGGCTTTTTGCAGGGCCTCGCGCCGTTCGATGTCGCGTTCGCGTGAATCCAGGGTGGCGCGGCGTTCCTGCAGTTTTTGCAGCACGTCCAACTCGGTCTGGCTGAACCCGCCGGTGTCGGACGGCACCGAAGCCGTCTGTTCGCTGCGGGCGGGTGCCGGTGCCGGACCGGGCTTGCCGTCGGAAGCGGCAGGCGCCGCCGCCGGGGCGGCGGGGGTTGGCGTGGGCGGTTGCGCGGCGGTGGCGGGGGCTTCCGCCTGCTGGGCCTGCAATTCCGAGGCGACGCGCACGCTGGGCAGGTCGACGAAGCCGTTCTTGATGTCGATGACGCGCACCGACAGCATCAGGGCGGCGACCGCGATCAGCACCGGCAGCAGCCGGAAGAA
>JAIWOG010000321.1 GCA_020217035.1 Magnetospirillum sp.
GGCTTTTCGCCGAAATTCGACATGTGGCCGCCGAAGGGGCGCTGGTAGATCTTGCCTTCCGGAGTGCGCGAGAACGGCACGCCGAAATGTTCAAGCTCGTACACCGCCGGCACCGCCTCGCGGCACATGTATTCGATGGCGTCTTGGTCGCCCAGCCAGTCCGACCCCTTGACGGTGTCGTACATGTGCCACTTCCAATTGTCCTCGGCCATGTTGCCAAGGGAAGCGCCGATGCCGCCCTGGGCGGCCACGGTGTGCGAGCGGGTGGGGAACACCTTGGTGATGCAGGCGGTCTTGAAACCGGCCATGCCCATGCCCATGGTGGCACGCAGGCCAGCGCCGCCGGCGCCGACGACCACGACGTCGTAGGTGTGGTCGATGATCTTGTACGCAGCCATTGCGGTTAGCCTCCGATGGCGACTTTGAGGATCGAAACGGTCATGCCCACCGCCAGCAAAGCAGCGATCAGGCGAGTCGCCAGCAGGGCGGCGAACTTCTTGGCCTTGCAGCTCACATAGTCCTCGATGACCATGGTCAGGCCCAGCGAGGAATGGTAGCAGACCAGACTGATGGTCAGGATCATCAGGGCGGCGTTGGGGCCTTGCCCGATCCAGGCCGAGAAGGCGGCATGGTCGGCACCGGCCAGACGGGCGATGGAGACCACGAACCACAGCGACAGGGGAACCAGGCCGACCGAGGTGACGATGGTCGACCAGTGGTGGCCCATGCCCGACTTGGCCGAGCCAAGGCCGCGGGCGCGGCCGATGGGGGAACGAAGGGTCATGTCGGTCTCTCCCTTAGGCCGCCAGATAGATGATGACGGCCAGGACGGTCAGCGCCACGGTCGCGCCCAGCGCGATCTTGGCCGACAGATAGGCCTGCGACAGTTCGAAGCCCCACCCCGAATCCCACAGCAGGTGACGGATGCCGTGGCTCAGGTGGTAGAACAGGGCTACCGTCCAGCCGAACAGGAACAGCTTGCCGAGGAACGAGCCGAACACCGCCTGGGCGGCGGCGAAGGTTTCCGGGCCCGAGGCGGCGGCGCACAGCCACCAAGCCAGGGCGAACAAGCCGACCACCAAGCCGACGCCGGTGATGCGGTGGGAGATGGACATGATCGCCAGCAAGGGCAGGCGATAGATGTCGAGATGCGGAGAAAGCGGCCGGTTGCGCGTGCTCATGGGTTGGGCCCCCGAAACTTCTGAAGTGCGGGGCAAAACGCCCCCCTACGTGCGGCAGTGTGGGGCAAGTGTTTAGCGTTTAGGGACGTCCGAGTCAACGCCAAGGGCCACACTTTTTGGCGGGGGCGGCTACCCACTTCCCACCCAAGGGGGTAGTCCGCATTCCGGTGCCGAATTATTCGCCCCACGCATGGCCGCCCCGACCTGTGCGCATCGATGCCGCACCCCTGGCTGAAAGGCGCGGTTCGCCGCCATTCCAGCAAAATAGATAAAATTGTTTGGATCACATCATACAGTTGTATGAAATACATCTAAACCAAAAAAATGTACAATCTTGATAAACAATAAAAATGAACAGGAGAGCGCCATGTTAGCCACCGGAAAAAAAACGCTCGATCTTGACGACCTCGCCCGCGAAATCGCGCACCTACATAAAGAGGTCTCGGTCTTGAAGCGTCAGCTTCTTGGCTTGGCCAATTATGTCACGGACCATAACGGCAAGGTTCGGCGTGGTGTCTCGGTCGATTTGATCCATTGTCACAATTGCGGCGCCCCCGTCACCGCGCACCCCGCCCCCAGCGGACAATTGTTGCTGTGCCCGTCTTGCGGGTGGAGCGAGTTCGTCACCCGGGACGGCCGCGAATCGTGCGAGGTGCAACCCGACCGCGTCCCCTTGATCCAACCGCCCCACGGCTGGACCGATTGACCCCAGGAGGCTTCCATGTCGCTGTTAAGCCTGTTCCACAGCCATACGCCGCCGCCGTCGGTGGGCGAACTGATCCACTGGGACGAAAGCCTGTTGTCGGTGGGCAACCCGGTCATCGACGAAGAGCACCGCGCCATCGTCGAATGCCTGAACCGCGTCTACGCCGACTGGATGGCCGCCGACCATCGCCTGAATCTGGAGGAGGAACTGGGCAAGCTGTCCGTCGTCGTCGAAACCCACTTCGCCAACGAAGAAGACTTGATGGCGCGGCGCCATTGCCCGACCTTGCCCGGCCATGCCCGTGACCACCGGGACATGCTGGCCGAGTTGCACGCCATCGCCAAGAATGTCCACGCCCTGCCGCAAGCCAAGCTGGAAGCCCAGTTGCTGCGCTTCATCCGCCGTCTGGTCATGGCCCATGTGCTGTCCTGGGACATGGACGCGCGGGACTACCTGCGGGCATGAAAAACGGCCCGCCTGTCACCAGGCGGGCCGTTCGGTCGAGCCAAGCCTAGCGCGGCATCAGCACCGTATAATCGAAATCCAGAACCACCGCCGGGTCAAAGCCCTTGCCGTCTTCCGACTTCAAGGTGAAGTCGTGGGCGGAACGGTTCTTCAGCGCCACCAGGCGCAGGCGCAGGGCGCCGATGTCGGCGCGGCCCGGCAGTTCGATCTTTTCCAGCACTTCCGACCAGGCATAGATGGTGTCGCCGGCAAAGGTCGGGTTGACGTGGCGACCGCCGTTGATGGCGGCGATCTTGAAGGCGTTGCCCAGGCCGTTGAACGACAAGGCGCGGGCCAGGCTGATGATGTGGCCGCCATAGATCAGGCGGCGGCCGAAACGGCCCTGGCCTTCGGTGTGCTGGTTGAAATGCACCTTGGCGGTGTTCTGCCACAGGCGGGTGGCCATCATGTGCTCGGCTTCCTCGATGGTCATGCCGTCCAC
>JAIWOG010000301.1 GCA_020217035.1 Magnetospirillum sp.
GGATGGGGCTAGGCGCGACCGCGCCGCGCGGCTTATGCCGCGGAAGGCGTCCTGCCGAAGGCGGGTTTCTCCCGCAAGTGTTTCGGAGAAACACGCCCGCCGCGTGAGGGCGCCGGTGATCGGGACGATCACCGGGATCAAGAATCACGGGCGGTCGGTGAAGCCGGGATGGGCTTCACGGATACCGGCTGGGTCCTGGTGGATGATCACCTCGCAATGGGGGAAGGCCCGCTCGATGGCTTTCTCCACGTGGTCGGCGATGGCGTGGGCGCGCACCAACGGCAATTGCGGGTCCAGTTCCAGATGCATCTGGACGAAGCCCAACTGCCCCGACATGCGGGTGCGCAAATCGTGCAGGTCGCGCACCTCGGGATGCGCCTTCGCGATCTCGACGATTTTCTGCCGGTCTTCGTCCGCCATCTCGCGGTCCATCAGCATGTCCAACGATCCGGTGGCGATGCCCCAGGCGTTCCACAGCAGGAACAGCGCGATGGCGATGGCGAAGATGGGGTCCAGGAAGGTCCAGCCCAACAACATGCCCGCCGACAGCGACACGATGACGCTGCCGTTGATCAGCACGTCGCCGCTGTAATGCAGTTGGTCGGCGGCGATGGCCACCGACTTGGCGCGGCTCAGCACGTATTTCTGGAATCCCACCAGGGCCAGGGTCATGACGATGGAAAACACCATGACGCCGATGCCGACCAGACCTTGGCTGACGGGTTCGGGCTGGAACAGGCGTTTGACCGATTCCACCAGCAGCAACACCCCCGATCCCAGGATGAAGGCGGCTTGGCCCAAACCGGCCAGGGGCTCGGCCTTGCCGTGGCCAAAACGGTGTTCGGTGTCGGCGGGGGTCAAGGCGTGGCGCACCGCCCACAGATTGACCAGGGACGCGGCGGCGTCGAGCGTCGAATCGATCAGGGTGGACAAGATGGCCACCGATCCGGTCATCGCCCAGGCGGCCAGCTTGGCGACGATCAGGATCGACGCCGTGGCCACCGAGGCGTAGGTGGCCTGTCGCATCAGCCTTTCGTTCTCGGCGGGCGGGGTCTTGGTCATGGGAACAGGTGCTGGGGCACCCAGTCGTCGCCATCCCGCCCATAGGCGAAGCGGTCATGCAGGCGGAAGGGACGGTCGTGCCAGAATTCCATGGCGCGGGGGACGACGCGGAAGCCCGACCAATGGGGTGGACGGGGAATGTCGCCCAGGCCGAACTTGGCGGTGAACTCGGCGACGCGCCGTTCCAACTCGAAACGCCCTTCCAGCGGACGCGATTGCAGCGACGCCCAGGCGCCGATCTGGCTGATTCGCGGTCGGCTGGCGAAATAGCTGTCGGCCTCGGCGTCGGTGACCGGCTGGACCGCGCCTTCCACCCGGATCTGCCGCTTCAGGCTTTTCCAGTGGAACAGCAGGGCGACGTTGGGATTGCCCGCCATGTCCCGGCTCTTGCGGCTTTCCAGGTTGGTGTAGAAGACGAAGCCGCTTTCGTCCCAGCCCTTCAGCAGCACCATGCGGGTGGACGGCCGGCCCTGGTCGTCCACCGTGGAAAGCGCCATGGCGTTGGGGTCGTTGGGTTCGCTTTTCTCGGCCTCGGCCATCCACTTGGCGAACAGGGAATAGGGATTGGGTTCCAGGGCGGACATGGCTTTCCTTCGCTTTGTCCCGGGCGTCAGGCGACGAATGTACTCAGAAGCCTGCCCAAAAACAGCCCCAATTGCGTGTCAATTTGGTAAGGCTCTCATCCTGGGAAGACATGACCATGACCAATTTCGTTCTCAAGGCCGTCTCGGCTTTCGTCATCGTCGGCACCATGGCCGCGTGTTCCAACGATACCGGCCCCAAGCAGACCGGCGGCACCATCCTGGGCGGCATCGGCGGCGCGGTGGCCGGCGCCCAGTTCGGCAAGGGCAAGGGCAACCTGGCGATGACCGCCCTGGGCACCCTGCTGGGGGCCTATGTGGGTTCGGAGGTGGGCAAGAGCCTGGACCGCGCCGACCAGCAATACGCCATGCAGGCGGAAAACCGGGCGCACGCGGCGCCGGTGGGGCAGACCATCAGTTGGAACAATCCCGATAGCGGCAATTCCGGCACCTACACCCCGGTGCGCGACGGCCGCGACCAGTCGGGCAATTACTGTCGCGAATACCAGACCACGGTGAACATCGGCGGCCAAAGCGAGCAAGCCTATGGAACCGCCTGCCGGCAGCCGGACGGATCGTGGAAGGTGGTGAAGTAGAAACCATTTTCTGGCAGAACAAAGGGGCGGAGCGTTGGTCCGCCCCTTTTTCGTTGCCTGAGGATATAATCGGTGAAGGATCCCTATGTGGTGTTGGGCGTGGCGAAGACCGCCACCGATGACGAGCTCAAGAAGGCTTACCGCAAGTTGGCGCGCAGCCTGCACCCCGACGTCAATCCCGACGACAAGAAGGCCGAGGAACGATTCAAGGAAGTCACCGCCGCCTATGACTTCCTGTCCGACGCGGAAAAACGCCGGCAATACGACAATGGCGAGATCGACGCGACGGGCGCCGCCAAACGCCGGTCCTGGCATTCCGCCGGGGGCGGGGCGGGGGGCTTTCGTGGCGCCCGCTCGGGCTTTTCCTCGGGCGGCTTTTCCTTCGGCGACGACGTGGACGACATCTTGTCGGAAATGATGCGGCGCAAGGAAAAGGGCCGCAGCCAAGGACCGCAAGGGGCATCCAAGGCTGGACGCGGCACCAAGGGGGAAGACGCCCACCATGCGCTGACCGTGACCTTCCTGGAAGCCGCCCTGGGGGCCACCAAGCGGGTCACCCTGGTCTCGGGCAAGTCCTTGGACGTGAAGATCCCGGTGGGCACGGTGGACGGCCAGTCGCTGCGCCTGAAGGGCCAAGGATATCCCAGTTTCCTGGGCGATCATGACGGCGACGCCTATATCGACCTGAAGGTCGAGCCCCACCCCTATTTCACCCGCCGCGACAAGGATGTGCTGCTGGATTTGCCGGTCTCGGTGCAAGAAGCGGTGCTGGGGGGCAAGGTGCCGGTGCCCACCGTGCACGGCAAGGTGATGCTGACCCTGCCGCCCGGCTCCAACACCGGCACGGTGATGCGGCTGAAGGGCAAGGGCATCGACGGCGGCGACCAGATGGTCACCCTGAAGGTGGTGCTGCCCGAAGGCGACGCCGAATTCGCCAAGCTGGTGGAAAAGTGGGGGGCACGAAACGGTTACGACCCCAGGGCCAAGCTGGGCATGACGTGATCAGGCGGGCGAGTTTTTTTCGTCTGCGGTGATCCAAGGCGATCCTTGCTGCGTAACAAGCAACAACGATCTTGACCCGAGGTGACGACATGGCTTCCTTTCGCCCTTCCACATCCCTTTCCGTCAGTCCGTCCCAGCTCAGCGAGTTGTCGGCGATCATGCGAGCCTTGGCTCATGAACGCAAAGGCGCCGCTTCGGCATTGCGTCTGATGGCGGAACAGTATGAAATCACCGCCACCGGCGGGGCGATGGTCGAGGCCATGCGTCAAGGCTGCCGGGGCTGACAGGCACCAAGGACGGGGGGCGGGGTGAAGGACGCGGCATCGACGGCAGACGCTGGCGTCCTGACCGAGTGGCTGGTGAAAGTCGGCCGCGACCGCGACCGCCAGTGCTTCGCCGCCTTGTTCCAGCATTACGCGCCGCGTCTGAAGACCTATCTGCGCAAGCTGGGATGCGACGACGCCCTGGCCGAGGACGTGGTTCAGGAAGCCATGCTGGCGGTGTGGCGGAAAGCGGAAAGCTTCGATCCGTCCAAGGCTGCGGCCAGCACGTGGATATTCACCGTCGCCCGCAACCTGCGTGTCGACCGGTTGCGGCGGGAAACGCGGATCGAATTTGACCCGGACGACCCGCTGTTGGTCCAAGACGAACCCGCTGGCGCCGACGACCAACTGGCCCGGCGTCAGTCCGACGACCAATTGCGTCAGGCGTTGCACGATTTGCCCGGAGATCAGGCGACGGTGGTCGAGATGTCGTTTTACCAGGAATGCCCGCATACCGAGATCGCCGACCGATTGGGCATTCCCTTGGGAACCGTGAAGTCGCGTTTGCGTTTGGCCATGAGCCGTCTGCGTTCGGCATTAGGAGACGATGTCAGATGAGCGCCCGTTTCCACCCCACCGACGACCTGTTGCTGGCTTATGCCGCAGGATCGCTGGATCAGGCCATGTCGCTGCTGGTGGCCAGCCACCTGACCCTGTGCCCGCGCTGCCGGGCCGAGGTCAGCCGGGCCGAGGCCCTGGGCGGCGCCCTGTTGGACGAACAGCCGCCCAGCGGCTCGCTCGACCATCTGCTTGACGCGTTGCTTTGCCGTCTGGACGATCCCGAACCCATCGTCACCCGTCCGGCGCCCATCGCCCGCCCAGGCTCGATCCTGCCGCGCCCCCTGCAACAGGCCGTCGGCGGCGACCTGGACGGCCTGCGTTGGAAGCGCCTGGGCCAAGGGTTGGAACAAGCCCTGGTCCTGCAATCCGGCCGGTCGCGGGCGCGGCTTTACCGTATCGCCCCTGGCCTGCGCATTCCCGAACATGGCCATGACGGCACCGAGCTGACCCTGGTGCTGCAAGGTGGCTTCAGCGATGTGAACGGCCATTACCTGCCCGGCGACATCGCCACCGCCGACGAAGACGTGGTCCACCGCCCCACCGCAGACGAGACCGTCCCGTGCATCTGTCTGGCGGTCACCGACGCGCCGCTGCGGCTGACCGGGTTGGTCGGCCGGCTGGTGTCGCCGTTCTTGAATCTTTAGGTGATCCGATTACCGTTGCGCTGCGTACACAGGGGGTGTGACGTCCCTGGAGTGCTTCCATGCCCCGCTTGTTGCTGTGCGCTGTCTTGATGGTCCTGGCATTTCCCGCCTGGGCCAGCCAGGGCGCCCATTTCGCCGTGCTGCGCGACGGCAGCCCCATCGGCCACCACCGCGTCGAGGTCCAGCACCACGGCGACGAAACCCGCGTCACCGTGTCCATCGCCCTGGACGTGTCTTTCGGCTTCCTGCCGCTTTACAGCTATCGTCACCAATCCACCGAGATTTGGCGCGGTGACCGGCTGGTCCGGCTGGACAGCCGCACCGACGACGACGGCGAGCGCATGACGGTGACCGCCGTCGCCAGCGAATCCGGCCTGCAGGTGGACGGACCGGAAGGCCGCCGCCTGCTTCCCGCCGACACCGTGCCCACCAGCTATTGGAACCCCGCCCTGGTGGCTCAGCGGCCGCTGATGGACAGCCAGAACGGCCGCCTTCTGGACATCGACCGGGTGCCGGTGTCCGCCGGGCGTTGGCGGCTGGAAGGCGAGTTGAACCTGGACATCGCCTATGGGCCGGGTGGGCGGTGGTCGGGCCTGTGGTTCCGCCACAAGGGGTCCGATTTCGCCTATCAGCCAGTCCCATCCAGCACGGCTTCCCCATGAGCCGCCGGGTCTGGATCACCGGCGGCGGATCGGGGATCGGCGCCGCCCTGGCCCGCCGGCTGGCCGCCGATGGCGACCGGGTGGTGGTCAGTGGCCGCCGCCCGGCCCCCTTGCAGCAATTGGTCGCCGAGTGTCCGGGGCGGGTCGAGGCCCTGCCGCTGGACGTCGCCGACCGCGACGGGGTGCAGCGGGCGGTGGAAACCCTGGGGCCGCTGGACATGGCGGTGCTGGCCGCCGGCGACCACCATCCCACCCCCGCCGGCGACTTCCGGGCCGAGACGGTCCGTCATCTGGTCGAGGTCAACCTGATGGGGGTGGTCCATTGCGTCGAGGCGCTGCTGCCCGCCATGCTGGAGCGCCGCCACGGCCATCTGGTGCTGGTCGCCTCGGTGGCGGGCTATCGCGGTCTGCCGACAGCGGCCGGCTATTCCGCCAGCAAGGCAGCGGTCATCGCCCTGGCCGAATCGCTGCGCCTGGATCTGGCGGACAGCGGAGTGCGGGTCACCCTGGTCAATCCCGGCTTCGTCGACACGCCGCTGACTAGGCGCAACAACTTCCCCATGCCCGACATCATCACCGCCCAGGCCGCCGCCGCCGCCATGGTCAAGGGACTGGAAGGCGACGCCTTCGAAATCGCCTTCCCGCGCCGCTTCGCGTGCCTGATGAAGCTGCTGCGGCTGTTGCCCGATTCCGTCTATTTCCCCCTGATCCGCAAGGTGACCGGATGCTGAACCCATGGGCCGATTTCTGGCAGGACCTGACCCCCGACAGCGTTGGCCGGGTCAGGGCGTTGTGTGTTCCCGACATCCGTTTCATCGATCCCTTCAACGATCTGATGGGCGTCGAGGCGCTGGAACGCCTGCTGACCCACATGTTCGCCACCCTGGAAGCACCGCGCTTCGTCGTCACCGACCGCGCCATGGGCAGCCAGGCCGGTTATTTGCGCTGGGACTTCACCGCATGCCTGCGCGGGCGCGATGTCAGCTTGACCGGCATGAGCGAGGTGGGCTTCGCCCCCTGTGGCCGCGTCGCCCTGCACCGCGACCATTGGGATGCCGGCGCCCAGGTTTACGGCCGGGTGCCGGTATTGGGGGCACTGGTGCGGCTGGTCAGCCGGCGCCTGGCGTTGCCCCCGGCTTGACGAAGAACAGGGTCACCTGGCCCAGTTCGATTCCCCACTTGCTGACGCGGGCGCGGTTGATCATCACATGATCCGCCTGCAGGAACATCCAGTCGTCGAAGGCCACCCGCCAAGAACCGTCGCCCACCTTCAAATCCATGACATAGCGCCAGTTCAGGGCGTTGCCGGCGGATTGCCCTTGGGCGGTGCCGACCACGTCGCCGGCTTGGCCGGCATAGCGCCCGTCGGCCAGCTTGTCGATGGTCCAGGTGCGGCGCTCGGTCTCGCCGTCGTCATAGCGGAAGAACTCGTCCAGCACCAAGGTGCGGCCGTCCCAGGTGCCGGCGATGTCGACGGTGAACTGGCGGCGGACGGTGCCGAAGCGGTCCTCGAACAGGCCATAGGCCTTGGTGCGGCCGGCGAAATAGTCTTCCAGCACCAGGGGGGGCTGGCCTTGGGCGAAATCGGCGGGTTTCATGGTCGTGCATCCGGTCAGGAACAGCAGGGCGGACAGGGTGACGGCAAGCAAGCGGGTCATGGCGAGGTCTCCGACATCAGGGCGATGCGCCGACGCAATTCCAACTGGCGGGCGTGGTCCAGGGGGAAGCGGCGGATCATCGCCGCCGCCCCCAGCTTCAGCGCCACCGGCAGGCCGGCATAAAGCAATGGCAAAGCCAGCGGCGCCTGGCCCGATCCGGGGACGAAGCCGGCCATGTCCAGCAACGGAAAGGCCACGCCGACCGACAGTGCCAGGGCCAGCTTGGCGGCCAGGCTCCACAGCGCCACGTAAAGCCCGGCCTGGGCCTTGCCGCCGGCGGCCTGGTGTTCGTCGGTGACGTCGGCCAGCATGGAGGCCGGCAACGCCAGGTCGGCGCCCAGGCCGAAGCCGGTCAGCAGGCAAAGGACGGCGAAGACCGGCCAGTCGCCCGATCCCAGGGCCAAGGCCGGCAGGAAGGCCAAGGCGGTGAAGGTCAGCGATGCCGCCCAGGCCCGGTGCTTGCCCCAGCGCCGGGCGAGCGCCAGCCACGGCGCCACCGAGATCACGGCGGCTGACAGGTACAGCACCAACAGCAGGCCGGCCATGTCGGGCCGTCCCAGCCGGTCGCCGACGTAAAGCAGGAACAAGGTGGCGGGCAAGGCATTGGCCATGGCGTTGACGCTTTGCGCCGCCAGCAGCCGGTGGAACGGCCGGTTGGCCAGAAGCGGCGCCCAGGTGGTGGAATCGGCCCGGACCACACGCGGCATTTCCGGCACCACCAGCAGGGCGGCGGCCACCGACAGCGCCAGCAGCAGCATGAAGGGTGGGAACAGCCCGGACAGGGTGTCGCCCTGCTCCCAAGCCAGCAGCGCCGGCAGGGCGATGGCGGCGACGACGCCGACCAGGGCGAAAGCCTCGCGCCAGCCGGCGATCCTGCTGCGCTGGTGGTAGTCGGCGCTCAGCTCGGTCCCCCAGGACTGATAGGCGATCAGCGCCAGGGTCAGGCCCAGATGGAACAGCCCGGACCACCAGGCCAGATACAGCGGGCCTGCACCATCGGCGGGAAGGAACAGGTGCCAACCCGAAACCGCCAGCAGCGGCAGGCTGGCGGCCAGCCACAGCTTGCGGCGCTGGCGGTGGTGATCGCTGAGATAACCCAGCAAGGGGTCGGCGAAGGCGTCGAACAGCCGTGCCGCCAAAAGCGCCAGGCCGGTGGCCGCCAGCCCCAGTCCCATCTGTTCGGCGTAGAAGGTGGGCAAATGAACGTGAACCGGGATTCCCAAAGCCGCCAACGGCAAGGCCGGCAGGCCGTAGGCGGCCAGATGGCGGCGATCGGGGATCATGACCGTTGCAGCACCAGATGGCGCACGTCGATGGCCCCGGTGCGGAACCCGGCCCGGCAATAGGCCATGTAGAATTCCCACAGGCGGCGGAAGCGGGTGTCGAAGCCCAAGGGTTGCAGGCCGGGCCAGGCTTCCACGAAGGACTGGTGCCACAGCGCCAGGGTGCGGTCGTAATCGGCGCCGAAGCAGCGGGTTGTCGACAGGTTCAGCCCAGCCTGACGGGCTTGGCGCTCCAACGCCCCCGGGCTGGGCAGCATGCCGCCGGGGAAGACGTGGCGCTGAATGAAGTCGCAGCCGGCGCGATAGGCTTCGAAGCGGTCGTCGGCGATGGTGATGGCCTGCAACCCAGCCTTGCCGCCCGGCTTCAGGCGGTCGTGCAGGGTGGCGAAATAGGTCGGCCACCAGCGTTCGCCCACCGCCTCGATCATCTCGATCGAGACGACGCGGTCGAACTGGCCCTGGACGTCGCGGTAATCCTGCAAGCGGATCTCGACCTTGTCGGCCAACCCGGAATCGGCCATGCGCTGGCTGGCCCAGCCATGTTGTTCCCGCGACAGGGTCAGGCCGACCACCTGGGCGCCGTAATCGCGGGCGGCGATCTCGGCGAAGCCGCCCCAGCCGCAGCCGATCTCCAGCACCCGCATGCCCGGCCGCAAGCCGATGTCGTCGGCCAGCGCCCGGTACTTGCGGGTTTGCGCTGCTTCCAGGCTGTCGTCCCGGCCGTTGAACAGGGCCGAGGAATAGGTCATGCCCCGATCCAGCCACGGCGCGTAGAAAGCGTTGCCCAGGTCGTAATGGGCGGCGATGTTGCGCCGGCTGCCGGATTTGGAATTGTCGCGGCGTCGGTGCCACAGGCGCAGGCCCAGGCGCACCAGCGGATGGCCGTCCAGCGCCTGGCCGTGGGCCCGGTCGTTGAGGTCGCCCAGTTCCAACAGCGCGGTCAGGTCGGGGCTTTCCCAGTCGCCGTCCATGAAGGCTTCGCCCAATCCCACGGCGCCGCCGCTCAGCAGGCGGCGCACCATGCGCGGGCGGACCACCCTGAGCGCGGCCTGCGGCCCCGGCTCGGCGCCGTCCAGGCGGTGCGTGCGCCCGGACGGCAGGGTCAGGTCCAGCCGACCATGGCGCAGACGCTGGCGCAGCAGGGCCAGCATGACCGTTTCGGACAATCGGGCGGAACCGGTCAACACCGGCAGCAGCAGGGCTTGGGCCGTCATCGTGCATTCCCTTGTTGGCAGACGGAAACGGGGGTGGCGGGCGGTTCGGGCTTGTGGAAGAAGGGCGCCCCCTTGATCCACAAGCGCAACGCCTCGTAATGGATGCCGCCGACGATCTTGACCGGCAGCAGCGGATAACGCAGGGCGGCGGCCAGCAGGGCGCCATCGGTCAACTCGCGCCGCCGCCCCACGTGGCTGGCCACCAGGATGGTGCGGCCGTCCTCGGCGGCGGTCTCGCGGATGGTCTGGGCGAAGCGCTCGCCCGGCGGCTTGACGGCGAAGCGGTAGGTGCCGCCCAGGCCGATGAAGGGCGAGACGTGGAAGCATTTCTCGGCCTGGTGGGTCAGGGTGCGGCCGCCATCGTCGCCGTCGACCGCCACCAGATAGCCGTGGCGTTCGCCGAAGGTGTTGTGGACCTCGTACAGGATGGCGGCCAGGGCGCCGTCGGCACGGTGGCAGAACCAGGTGGTCAGCGGGGTGAAGCCCATGCCCAGGACCCGCGGGAACAGATGCACCCGCACCGGCCCGTCGGCGTGGATGCCGTGGGCGGCCAGTTGGCGGCCGATCCACGCCTTGGGATCGCCGCCGTCGCCCAGGTCGCGGTCGTGGACCGAGAACAAATTGGCGCGGTTGCGGGACAGCAGGCGCAGTCCCAGGTCGGCCGCCTCGTCCAAATCCACCAGCAACGACATCACGTCATAGGTGAAGCGATGCCCCACCGGGTCGAGGCGGTGGTGCATGACCTGACCGCGATACAGGCAGGACGCGGCCATGGCGGTCATTCCGCCGCCATGGCTTGCGGGCAGCCCATGGACTCGGCCACCGCCAAGCCCGAACTGAAGGCGTCCTCGTGGAAGCCATAGCCGAAATAAGAACCGCAGAACCAGGTGCGGTTGACGCCTTGCAAGGACGGCAGGCGCTTTTGCGCGTTCATGGCGGCGCCGTCGAAAACCGGGTGGTGATAGGTGATCTGGCGGTGGACCAGGGCCGGGTCCGGTTGGGTGATCGGGTTCAAGGTGACGAACAGCGGCAGGTCGGCGGGCAGGTTCTGAAGGCGGTTCATCCAATAGGTGACGCACAATTGGCGGGCGCCGTCGTCGCCGCCCTTGCCCAGATAGTTCCACGCCGCCCACACCCGCCGGCGTTGGGGCATCAGCGCCTTGTCGGAATGCAGCACCGCCAGGTTCTCCTGATAGCCGAAGGCCCCCAGCACCGCCTGTTCTTGCGGCGACGGGTCGGCCAGCAGGGAAAGGGCCTCGTCGGCGTGGGCGCCGATGACCACGTCGTCGAATATCTGCGAACCGCGGGCGGTGGTCACCACCACGCCGTCGGGGCGGCGGGTGACGGCCCGCACCCCTTCGTTCAGGCGGATGGGGCCGGTCAGTTGGGCGGTGATGCGGCTGACATATTCGCGGCTGCCGCCGCTGACCGTGCGCCAGCGCGGCCGGTCGGTCAACTGCAACAGGCCGTGATTGGCGCAAAAGCGCACGAAACTGGCGGCGGGGAAGGCCAGCATGGTGGAACTGGGCGCCGACCAGATGGCGGCGGCCATGGGCAGCAGGTGGTCGTCGACGAAGGCTTGCCCATAGCCGCCCCGGCGCAGGTATTGGCCCAGGCTGAGATCGGGGTCGGGATCGTCCAACAGGCGCGGCGCCTCACGGTAGAAACGCAGGATGTCGGCCACCATGCCCCAGAAACGCGGGCGGACCAGGTTGCGGTACTGGCCGAACAGGCCGGCCAGGTCGCCGCCGGAATATTCCATCCGGCCGCCATCCAGGGACACCGCGAAGGACATGTCGGTGGCCTGGGTGGGCACCTGCAATTGGTCGAACATGCGGATCAGGTTAGGATAATTACGTTCGTTGTAGACGATGAAGCCGGTGTCCACCGCCACCACGCCGCCATCGGGGCGGTGCACCTCGACGGTGTTGGCGTGGCCGCCCAGATGGGCGTTCTTCTCGAAGATGGTCACCTGGTGGTGGCGGCTCAGCCTCCAGGCGGCGCCCAGGGCGGCGGCGCCGCTGCCGATGACGGCGATGCGGCGGCGACCGGGGCGCAAGGGGGAGATGTGGGTCATGATGAGTTCCTGGAGGCGGCTGCGGGGATCAGCGGATCAGCGACATGAATTCCTTGCGCGTCGTCGGGTCGTCGCGGAACACGCCCAGCATGCGGCTGGTCACCATGGTGACACCGGGCTTGTGGACACCGCGGGTGGTCATGCATTGGTGGGCGGCCTCGACGATCACCGCGACACCTTTGGGCTGCAACACCTCGTTGATGGTGTTGGCGACCTGAGCGGTCAACTTTTCCTGGATCTGCAGGCGCTTGGCGAAGACTTCGACGACGCGGGCCAACTTGCTGATGCCCACCACCCGGCGATCGGGCAGATAGGCGACGTGACACTTGCCGACGATGGGCACCATGTGGTGCTCGCAATGGCTTTCCAAGGTGATGTCGCGCAGGATCACCATTTCGTCGTAGCCGTCGGTTTCCTCGAAGGTGCGGGCCAGCATTTCGACCGGATCCTGGTCGTAGCCGGCGAAGAATTCCTCGTACGACCGCACCACCCGGTCCGGCGTGCCCAGCAGCCCCTCGCGGTCGGGGTCGTCGCCGGCCCAGCGGATCAGGGTGCGCACGGCCAGTTCGGCCTCGGTGCGGCTGGGACGGCCGGAAATCTGGCAAGCGGCGGGCACGATAATGCCGGGGGTGGCGTTCATGGGCGTTCTCCGGTGGGGGGATTTCAGAAGATGACGGGAAGGCTGGCGGCCAGGCTGGCGCAGACCACCAGGGTCAGGCGGTCGCGCATGTGGCCGTACCAATCGGGCAGCAGGCCGGCTTGAACGGCGCGGCGGTCGCCGTACCAGGCCAGGACGAAGCCAAGGATCAGCAGCGGCATGGTCCAGGTAATCGGCAGCAAGGTGGCGAACCAGCCCAGCAACGACGGGGTCACCGCCCAGATCAGCCACAGGCTGCCCAGCGGATCCTCGGCCGGGGCGGTGATGACGCGCCCCCAATGCACGGCGCCGATGAAGGACAAGATGGTGGCGGCGTAGATGGCGGTGGCGTCCAGCGCGTGGGCGCGCAATTCGGGAAACGGCGGCCAGGTCAGCAAGATGCCGGCGACGAAGGGGATCAACCCCAGATAGGACAGGGCACGGGCGGTGCCGTCGCCGTGACGCAGCGAGAAGTCGTGCATGGCTTATTTCTCCGCCAAGGCTTGGTCGATGGCGTGGCGCAAGCGGGTCGCGTCGGGACCGGTGGTGCTGGCGAACCAGTCCACCAGCCGGCCGTCGCGGCCGATCAGCAATTTGTGGAAGTTCCAGCGCGGCACCCCGACGGCGCCGGTCTGGGCGGCGGCCCAGCGATAAAGCGGATGCGCCGCTTCGCCGGTCACCGCCTGCTTTTCCAAAAGCGGGAAGTCGACGCCGTAATTGACCTGGCAGAACTCCTGAACCTGGGCGTTGCTGCCCGGCTCCTGGGCACCGAAATCGTTGGACGGCACCCCCAGCACCACCAGGCCGCGCGGCTGGTATTCCCGCCACAACGCCTGCAATCCCTGATATTGGCCGGTGAAGCCGCAGCGCGAGGCGGTGTTGACCACCAGCACCACGTGGCCCAGGAACAGGTCGGCGGAATGCGTGCCGCCGTCGATGGCGGGCAGGGGCAGGACCCGCCAGTCCAACCGGGCCGCGTCGGCCTGGGCCGCCGGCGTCAGGGACAAAAGGGCCGCCACGGCACCGATCACGGTTTTCAGCATTTGCGGCATGTCGTTTCTCCTTTGCCCCTTGTTACGGCGCCTGGGAAGAAACGGATCACTGGACCATGTGGATTTTTCCTCTGGTCGCAGGGGAGAGGCATGCCAACGCCTTTGTGTGGCCCTGAGGGAGGTCGCGTCCCCCCGAGATTGTGGCCGCCTGGGGATGACGTCTCCGGGCGCTACGCGCCCTACGTCGTCATCCCCAGGCAAACACAGCTACACCACTCGGGGGGAAGTGACCATATCGGGGGCGGGCGGGGCATGACGTGCATTTTGTCCAGCAGCGATCACGCTCTCGCGCATAGGTCTAAATTCCTTGAATTTCTCTCTATAGATGTGTATCTTGCGAATCATGCACGGGTGGCCCTTCGGGGCCGCCCCTTTCTCGACCCGCGGAAAGAACAAAACATGACCATTTTGCCGATCTATCCCCGCCAACGCCGTCCCGGCTTTCCGTTCCAGGATGATTTCTTCACCCTGGGCGCACCCGTCGGCCCCGATCAGCCCAACCGGCGCGAAGACGTGATCCGGGTGGAAACCATTCTGGGCAATACCGGCCACCATGATCTTTCGCGTACCGACGGCCCGGTGGGCTATTGGGGCCAGCGTCAGGAACAGGCGGTGAAGGATTGGCAAAGCCAGAACGGGCTGAAGGTGGATGGTCTGTTGAAACCGGGCGGCCCCACCATCACCAGCCTGAAACAGGCGGCGGGCGGCCTGTTGGGCGGTTTCACACCCCCCAGCCCGGACGAGGTGGACCAGCACCAATCGCAACGCATGCAGGGCGAGCCGGGCATCCTGAACACCCGCCCGGCGCGGCTGTCCTTCCCCCGGCCCGAGCAGCCCTTGGACTTGGACGAGCAAAGCCAGGCATTCAACGCCGACAGCGCCCGCGCTTTGACCCGCAGCAGCGTCAACGGCGACATCCCGCGCATCTATGGCGATTTCGCCAAACAGGCGGGGCCGGACGCGCACGCCACCTTGATGGATCTGGCCGAACAGATGGACGCGCAGGTCGGGCGCGACCGCACCGACCAAGTGATGCACGGCATCGTCAGCCAGCTTCCGCCCGATCAGGCCAAGGCTTTGCTGGGCGGCACCATGCCCGCCGTCCGCCCCTTGGGCGTGCGTAGCGCCGATCTGCCCGACGACAGCGCCGTGCCGTTGTTCCGGGCGGCGGCTGCCGCACCGGCGGGCAATCCGCCGTCATCGCCGAGTGAAAGTGGACCTGCGAAGGCAGAACCGGAAACTCCGCCCACGCCCACGCCCACGCCCACGTCTCCGGCACCGACGACGGAAGCGCCACCGCCGCCGTCCCAGCCCTCGGCCCCCGCGTCGCCGGTCGATGCAAAGCCCGAGCAGACTACCGGGGCGCCGCGACCGCAAACCGATACCGAGCAATTGTTCGGGATGCCTTTGCCAAATGACGAAGATGTCCGTCAGCAGACGCGCCAAACCCTGGAAAATGCCAGTGGGCTCGGCAAATTTTTCGGCCAAGACAAGGCCGCCGCCCTGCTGGATCACTATCTTGACGGCGATGGCTCGCCGGTCACCTTGGACAAAGAGTGGGTGCGTGGCCATGAACCGGTCAAGCAGGCGGAGCAACGAGTCCAGGGGCATTTCGAGAACTGGCTGACAGGCAAGGGCCCTGCGGACCGCACGCTTAACTCTATCGCCGATCATATTCCCAAGGACGGTGAGACCCGTGAGATCAATGGCTTGACGTGGCAAGCTGTCGCTGACAGTAACCCAGCAAAAGTCTGGGACGAACGCAACAACGCCCTGGGGGCGGTGACCGTCAACGGAATTGGCAATTTGAAACTGGAACGCCAGGGTGACGAGGTAATCATCACCGGCACCGTTCAACAAAATGCCACGGACAGATATGATTTCGGGAAGGGGAGAAAAGGTGCGGATGGTTGGCTGCCGCAAGGCATTGCAGGCGGCAATCCTGGTTTGCGCCGCCAGGATATCGTCGCCTTGGAAGAACGTGGTCAGGTTAAGCCGTTTGATATCCAAAGCGATAGCTGGGAAAAGCAAGTGGTCGGGCGTTTGCAATTGGATGCCCAGGGGCGCATTATCGGTTCGCAATTCGAGTGGCGGGAGTGATGGCTACACGTTAGGATTGCCCGATGAAACGCCCGCGCCGTCTTACTCTTATCCTGCTGCTCGCGGCTCTGCTGGTTCCTGCCGGCGTGGCTTGGTTGGCTTGGTACAATTGGAACATCCGTAACACTTGGGTGCGCTTGTACCCGGTCTGTCGCGATGGTGGGTCATATCTCGATCTGGTCGAGCCGATGACGCCCCAGGCCAACCAGATGTTCATGGAATGGGCGACGATGACCTCGCCGCATCATCGGGCGGACTTTGCGGCCAAGGTCACCGGATATATTCGCGCCAAGGATGGGAAGGTCTTTGCCCAGCTGTGGTACCAGACATTGGCGGGAATGGAGAACCGCCAGTTGCTCTGGTACATGAGTAGCGATTTGGCTAAGGTGTTGGGGCGGCCCGCCCCTATTATCTGGGGCAATTGCCGAGATTTTGTGGACATGGCCACCATCTCGCGGCGGCAGGATTATGTGTACCGTAACCGTCTATCGGAAAACGCCGAAGCGTTTTGGACCTTCCTGTCCTTTGGTGTCGATCGCGAACGTTTTGGCGAATACAGCTGGGTCGGAAAATTGTTGTTGCCCTATGCCATCGATCCGGTGCTTGAGGATAATGAACCGCCGTTGCCCCGGTGATTGTCCCGGTCTGAGAGCGCGGTCATTCTTTTCAAAGTGCGCCAACAGGATGCAAACTCCAAATCCTCATTACCTATGAGGCATCTGATGGCTCCCCACTGGCGAATTGCCGCCATTTCTCCGTTGCTCGCTCTCCTCTTGCCGGCCTCAGCTTTGGCCGAGCCGAACTGCGACACAAATCAATTCACCTCAGTTGCCGCAGCCTTCCAGAAGGGGGGGGTGTCCGGGGGAAAGGGGGGCGGGCTTATTTCCATAATGGAGGTGATGGCTGGGTGCGCGACCATGCGACCACGATCAAGGTTACGGCTCGTCGTCACGGTATTCCGCCCGAAGTATTGGCCGGCATTGTTCATACCGAAACGGGTGGAATGCCTGATGTCATGGACGACATAGGAAACGTCGTTCGCTCGGGTTCCAGTAAACTTCCTGATACGATTCGATCTCAGATTGATCAGCGTCTCGTGGGCGACCCGTCAAATATTAGTGCCGGGGATGTGTCCATCCAACTTCGGCATGTTGCCAGGTTGGAAGGCCTTGATCCCGATAAGATGACCATGACAGACCGCGCCAATCTCATTGATCGCCTGCAAAGCGACAAGGCCTATGCACTTGACATGGCTGCGCGTTATGCGAAGCAAACATTGCAGCAAGCCTATCCCGGCTATAAGGGGGGGCCGCTGAATGATCGCCAAGTCATGACATTAGGGTACGGCTATAACATGGGCTATCCCAATGCAGCGATTGACCCTGAAAATCCCAATCCGGCTGGCATCGATTTGAAGGGGGGCAAAAAATCCAGTTATGGTCCCGACCTTCAACGCAAGTTGCAGCGTATGCGTGAGCTTCTGAAATAGGAGGGCCAAATGCGGCGTTTGTGGATATGGTTTCTGTCAGTTTGGGGGATTGGCCATTGGCTGCTGGCTTATACGTGTATCGACGTGATCCCATCTGAATTAGGTGAGTGCCGCGATGGATGGGCGGCCGGCATATTTGCTTTGCTGTTCATCAGTATGTTGCTGGGGGGAGTCGGAGGGTTGTTTGTCCCAGGCAGGCGTTGGCTGTTTGCTGCCGTGTTCACACTTCCACTCATAGTCGTCGTCAGTTATGGGCGCTATGAGGAAAATCGTGCTTTTCCAGAGACTTCTGGTCCAGGTAGTCGCGCATACGCATGCCCCTGAAAAGCCCCAATCCGGTTGGCATCGATTTGAAGGGGGGCAAAAAATCCAGTTATGGTCCCGACCTTCAACGCAAGTTGCAGCGTATGCGTGAGCTTCTGGAATAGGGGGGCCAAATGCGGCGTTTGTGGATATGGTTTCTGTCCGTCTGGGTGATCGCTCATTGGCTGGCAGCATCCATTTTTTTGGATATTTAAATATCATCACTTGGGCAATGTCGAGATGATGGGCCTGCAGGCATGTTGGGGGTGTTGCTGATCAGCATGTTGTTTGGGGGGGCTGGGGGGCTATTCGTTCGTGGGCGGCGTGTTGTGTTTGCATCATTGTTTTTTGTGCCCGTCATAATCTTCATCAGCTTCACGAGCTATATGGGCAACAAAATCACCCCAGAGGCACATGATCCTGGTCGTCGGGAACTCTCGTGCCCTTGAGGGAGAGTGATGCGCATCCAGTTATGCCCGAATGGCCTCTTGGCGTGAAAGCTCCGTCACTCGAATTCTCATGGCTATAGATAGGACCGATCCGAGAAAGAGCCCGGTCCTGTTGGAATTATGATTTCAGGCGCTGAAGATAATCAGGTGGGCATGTGTTTCCCGCCAATTTTTTGATTTCACAGAGGAAATTCTGTCTGCCAGAAGACGATCCCGTCCCGCATAAAGCTAGCCCTGTCTCAGCTAAAGGTGTGAAATCTCACCTAAAGCCAGAACCGACAGTGTCGGTTTCAGGCCTGAAGCGGACTGAATGATTGGGCTGTCGATCCTGTTACTCACTATGGGCCGAACTACGGACTTTCCTTAAGACGCATGGATCGAGGTTTACGTATTTTAGGCCGGACAGATTTTCTACGGCAGGTCAATGCGAACCGCCGGTAATATGGGCGCGATTTCCAAATGCATGTAACTCGGCCCTGACACGTGTTCTATGGCAGCGCGCAACTAATGAGATGGCGCCAAAGCGAGCGCAGGTTCACCCGTGAACGGGAGAAACAAGTGTGCGACGCGAATTGTGCCGTGTGCAGGGGCGAGACACTCGGGGCGACGGTGCTCCGTATCGAAATGAGCTGCGTTTGGAAACATATCGGACGGCAGCTGTAACCAGGCCCCGTTGCCACACTGACACATATTTAGAGCCACTGTGTTCCCCAAAGTCTGAAGAGTATCAAGCAAAGGTCCGACGATGTCAGTTTCGGGCGCCACAAGTATGCCGACCATTACCGCCACAGCCTCACGGCGACTGTAAGACCCTGTGACGAACCGCTGGAGCCCATTTTCTCCAATATAATGGGCGCGAGACCTGGACGAGGCATTTAGTTTCTTGAATTCGAAGACAAGGCACATGCTTCGCTTGTCGTCGTTCCAAGCATAAATAATATCCGTCCGCCTTTCTTCGGTTATTTCGCCGGTCTCGAAATCAACTTCATTCTCTACGCCTTCCGCCCCCCAGTAACCCAAGAGGCCGTACCTGCGTGCGGTAACTCGCTGAACATAACTACGTAGGACCTGACCTGTTCCCCGCAAATGTCCCCACTCTGAGGTAGAGTCCGTTCCATCAGGGAGACGGACTAATGAAGCGCAGCAGGTTCACGGAAGAG
>JAIWOG010000302.1 GCA_020217035.1 Magnetospirillum sp.
GGCACGTCCAGCACGCGGGACAGGTCGTAAAGCCGCGAGGCCCCCACCCGGTTGGCGCCGCGTTCGTATTTCTGCACCTGCTGGAAGGTCAGACCCAGGGCTTCGCCCAGCTTTTCCTGGCTCATGCCCAACAGCGTGCGGCGCAAGCGCACCCGCGCCCCCACGTGCACGTCGATGGGATTGGGCTTGCCAGAAGGCATCCGTCCCCGGGACGAGCCCTTGCGGGGGGTGGTTTTTTCCTTGCGCGGTGTTTGGGCCATTTTTCCATTCCAGGAATACTGCGTGGTCGGAACATTTTTTGTCCCGTCGGCAGATTATGGCTCTGGTTGTATGCAAGTCAATCGGGTGTTTCCGATAAAAAACATCGCGGTTAGCGGAAATCAATCACGCACAGTTCTTAGAAGACCCAAGCAGACACCTAAGAGTAGCAAAGTCCCCGCGAGACATATCGGGACGATATTTCCCCAGCGACCATAGAAAGTCGCTGCCACCGGGCGCGGCAATTCACCGTCCAGCACGCCGCGTTCGTTCAAACCCAGCCGCCGCACCTCGCGGCCCAAGGGGTCGATGATGGCGGAAATGCCGCTGTTGGCCGACCGTACCAAGGGCAACCCTTCCTCGACCGCCCGCATGCGGCCGGCGGCCAGATGCTGGTGGGGGCCGGCGGACTTGCCGAACCAGGCGTCGTTGGTCAGCGTCAACAGCCATTGCGGCCGGTTGTCCCGTTCGGCAACCGCGCCGGGAAACACCGCTTCGTAACAAATGAACGGCCCCACCGGCGGCAGGCCGGGCACATCCAGGGTGCGCGGCCCCGGCCCGGCCGAGAAGTCGGTGCCGCCGGCGGTCAGCTTGGCGATGGGCAAAAGCCCACGCAACGGCACGTATTCGCCGAAGGGCACCAGATGGGCCTTGTCATAGATGCCCAACACCTGCCCGGCGCCGTCGACGGCCATCAGGCTGTTCCACAGGCCGAAGGGCATGGTCCCTTGCGGGGTGACCCGCGGCGCCCCGGCCAGGACCACGCCGCCGGGCGGCGCCACGCTGGCCACCAGGGTCCGGGCCTGGGCATCCAGGTTCAGGAAGAACGGCGCCGCCGTTTCCGGCCACACCACATGGGTGATCCGGTCGTAGCCGGGGCCCCGGGTCAGTTCCACATGATCCAGCAACTGGTCTTGCCGCAAATCCTCGCGCCACATATGGCGCTGGGCGATGGCGGCTTGGACCAGCCGCAAATGGATGCCCGGCACCATTTCGGTGGGATGGGCGGCCAGACGGGCGGCACCGAAGGCGATGGCGCCGGTCAGCAGGGCGAACACCAGCCCCAGGATCAGACGGCGCTGGGTCTCGCCGATGAAGTCGGCCAGCACCGCCGGCAGGGCGAACACCAGGATGGTGAAGGCACACAGGCCGAACACCCCCACCACCGAGGCCAGTTGCAGCACCGCGGGCACCGCGTCCCACACCGAGCCCAGGGGATTCCACGGAAAGCCGGTCAGGAACCACGAACGCACCCATTCCATCAAGGTCCAGGCCCCGGCCAGCACCAGGATGCGGGAGATGCCGCTGGCCCGGCTGACATGGGTCGCCAAGGTGGCGACGCCGATGAACACGGCCTGCACCGCGCCAAGCCCCAAGGTAGCGAAAGGAATCATCCAGGCGAAGCGTTCGGGGTCGACCAGCATGGCGTTGCCGATCCAGTAAAAGCCGATGGCGAACCACGACCACGCCCACCACCAGCCGACGGCGAAGGCGGCGCGGCGGCTTCGCGTGCCGTCCAACACCCAGACCAGGCCGCAAAGCGCCGGCAGCAGCACCGGCAACAGCCCCAAAGGCGGCAGCGACAGCGTCGCCAAGGCGCCCAACAGCACCAGGACGCCAACCCGCCGCCAGCCATCCAGGGCCGACATCTGGCGGGCCAAGCCCCCCAACACCCCCATTCCGGCGGGCGTGCCGCGCCACAGGCGATTGGCGGCCAGCAGCGGACTCACGATGGCTCGCCGGCTTCGGCGGCGGCCAGACGGCGCACCCTGAGCGACTTGATGCGGCGGGGATCGGCGTCCACCACTTCGAATTCCAGGCCCGAGGAATGCACGATCAACTCGCCGCGCGACGGAATGCGCCCGGCGACGAAGAAGACCAGGCCGCCCAGGGTGTCCACTTCCTCGCGCTCCTCTTCGGTCAGCACCGGCCCCAGCAAATCCTCGAACGCCTCGATCGAGGTGCGGGCGTCGGCCTCGACCACGCCGTCGGCGCGGATGCTGAGGTCGGGGGCGGCTTCCTGATCGTGCTCGTCCTCGATCTCGCCGACGATCTGCTCGACCAGGTCCTCGATGGTCACCAAGCCGTCGATGCCGCCATATTCGTCCACCACCAAGGCCATGTGGGTGCGCTTCAGGCGCATTTCCAGCAGCATGTCGGTGACCCGCATGGCCGGCGACACGAACAGCACCCGACGGACGATGCGTGACAGTTGGAACGGCTTGTCGATGCGGGTCGAGACCAGCACGTCCTTGATGTGGACCATGCCGATGATGTCGTCCAAGGTGCCGCGGTGCACCGGCAGGCGCGAATGGCCGCAGCGGCAGAACAACTCGGTCAAGTCTTCCAGGGATGCGCCGTCCTCGATGCCGACGATGTCGGCGCGCGGCACCATGACGTCATAGGCGGTGACGTCCCTGAGATGCAGAATGTTGCCCAGAAGAATACGTTCGTGGTCGTCGATGGGGATCGAATCGTCGCGGTCGTCGATCAGGTCTTCCAGCGCTTCGCGCACCGTTTCCCCGCCCTTGGTCCGCCGCAACATGCGGACCCAGCCGCGGACCACGTCCATCAGCGAATCGTCGGACAATGCGTGGACGGTTTCGCCGTTCGCCCCGCCCTCGCGGGACACTTTTACGTTTGCCCCGCCCTCGCGGGGGGACTTAACGTTTGCCCCGCCCTCGCGGGGCGGGCGACTATGGGGTTCCCCGTTCATGATCCCAGCCCTTCTCCCTCGGCATACGGATTGCTGATGCCGAAAGCAGCCAGGATGCGCGTTTCCAGGCGCTCCATCTCCTCGGCTTCGGCCTCGTCTTCCTCGTGGTCCCACCCCAGCAGATGCAACGTCCCGTGCACCACCAGGTGGGCGGTGTGATGGGCCACGCTCTTGCCCTGTTCGACGGCTTCGCGGGCGCAGGTCTCGTAGGCCAGGATGATGTCGCCCAACAGGATGGGGGCGCCGACCACCACCGGGCTGTCGTCGTCGTCAAGGGCGGCGAAGGACAACACGTTGGTGGGCTTGTCCTGGCCCCGGTAGTCGCGGTTCAGTTCCTGCACCGCCGCGTCGTTGGTCAGCAGCACGCTGATCTCGACGCTGGGGCCGTCCAGCTCGCCCGCCGCCTCGGCGATGGTCGCCGCCGCCATGGTCCGGCACAGTTCCTCGGCGCCGGGCAGCGCCGAAATCCAGGCGTCGTCCTCGACGGAAACGGCGATGTCGATCTCGGCGGTGGTCAAGTCGGTTCTCCCTTGGCGGCCTTGCGCTGGCGCTCGGCCCGGTCATAAGCGCGGACGATGCGGGTGACCAGGTCGTGGCGCACCACATCGCGGTCGGTGAAGGTGACGAAGGACACGCCGGGAATGCCGTCCAGGGTTTCCACCGCGTCGCGCAGGCCCGAACGGGTGCCCGGCGGCAGGTCGGTCTGCGACAGGTCGCCGGTGATCACCATGCGCGAGTTTTCGCCCAGACGGGTCAGGAACATCTTCATCTGCATGGCCGAGGTGTTCTGCGCTTCGTCCAGGATGATGAAGGAATTGGCCAGGGTTCGGCCGCGCATGAAGGCCAGGGGCGCCACTTCGATCTCGCCCGAAGCCAGTTTCTTCATCACCTGGTCGCCGGGCAGCATGTCGTGCAGCGCGTCATAAAGCGGCCGCAGATAGGGGTCGACCTTTTCCTTCAGGTCGCCGGGTAGGAAGCCCAGGCGTTCCCCGGCCTCCACCGCCGGGCGCGACAGGATGATGCGGTCGACCTGCCCTTGCAGCATCATCGACACCGCCTTGGCCACCGCCAGATAGGTCTTGCCGGTGCCGGCCGGCCCCAATCCGAAGACCAAGGGGCATTGCTCCAGACCCTTCAGGTAATCGGCCTGGGTCGGCGTGCGCGGCGCGATATGGCGTTTGCGGGTGCGCAGCACCAAATCGTCGGCGCTGAGCGTGGGCTCGCCCATGCGGGTGGCGGCGTCCACGTCGGCGCTTTCCAGATGGCCCTGGCGGCTGGCCAGGGCATAAAGGTCGTCCAGCACGCGGGCGGCTTCCGCCGCCGATTCCGGCGTGCCGGAAATGCTGATCGCGTTGCCACGGGCGTTCAGCGCCACTCCCAGCAAATGCTCGATACGGTCCAGGTTGACGTTGTGGGGACCGAACAGCACTTGCGACAGGGCGTTGTTGTGGAATTCGCGCAACAGGGTGGTTTGCCGGGGCGAATCCTCGCTCACGCGCTTTTCCTTTCCGCCTGCACCACCACGCCCTTCAGGCTGCGCGGATGGATTTCCGAGATGCGGACCCGCACCAACTGGTTGCGCAGATGAGCCACGTTGTCCACGTGGACCGGCTGCATGTAGGGCGAGCGGCCGATCAACTGGCCGTCATGCTTGCCCGAACGGTCCAGCACCACGTCCATTTCGCGCCCCAGGCAGGCGGCGTTGAAGCGGTCGGTCTGGGATTGAAGCAGGTCTTGCAACCGGGCCAGCCGGGCCTCCTTGACCTCTTCCGCCACTTGGTTGGGCAGGGCGGCGGCCGGGGTGCCGGGACGGGCGGAATACTTGAACGAATAGGTGTTCACGAAGCCCACCCGGCGCACCATGTCCAAGGTGTCTTCGAAATCCTGGTCGGTTTCGCCGGGAAAGCCGACGATGAAATCCGACGACAGCGCCAGATCGGGCCGGGCCGCGCGCAGTTTTTCCACCAGACGCAGATAGGTGTCGCGGTCGTGCTTGCGGTTCATGGCCTCCAAGATGCGGTCCGAGCCGCTTTGCAGCGGCAGATGCAGGAACGGCATCAACTTGTCCACCTCGCCGTGGGCGGCGATCAAATCGTCGTCCATGTCGCGGGGATGGGAGGTGGTGAAGCGGATTCGTTCCAATCCGTCGATCTTGGCCAATCGCCGGATCAGCCCGCCAAAGCCCAGGGCATCGCCATGCCAGGCGTTGACGTTCTGGCCCAACAGGGTGATCTCGATCACCCCTTGGTCGACCAGCTTCCTGGCCTCGTCCAGGATGGCCGCCATGGGGCGCGAATATTCGCCGCCACGGGTATAGGGCACCACGCAGAAGGTGCAGAACTTGTCGCACCCTTCCTGCACCGACAGGAACGCCGCCGGGCCGTCGGCGCGGGCGTCGGGCAGGGAATCGAATTTCGGTTCCGCCGGGAACTCGGTGTCCAAGACGGCGTTGCCGGCCCTGGAGGCCATGGCCACCATTTCCGGCAGGCGGTGATAGGTCTGCGGCCCCAGCACGATATCGACGAAGGGGGCGCGGCGCAGGATTTCCTCGCCTTCCGCCTGGGCGACGCAGCCGGCCACGGCGATGATCAGCCCGCCGTCGCGTTCGGTCTTGATCTGGCGCAGCCGCCCCAGTTCCGAGAACACCTTCTCGGACGCCTTCTCGCGGATGTGGCAGGTGTTCAAGATGACCATGTCGGCATCTTCGGGCGAGCTGCCGGGGCCATAGCCAAGCGGCGCCAGGACGTCGGCCATGCGGGCCGAATCGTAGACGTTCATCTGGCAGCCATAGGTCTTGACGAAAAGTTTCTTGGTCAAAGCATTCCGCCCACGGCCGTTTCGCCGCCGGCGCTTCCAATGACGAAAATGGGGGCCCCGACGCGGAGCCGCCCTTCACACGAACCAGAAGCTAGCATTCCTTCCCCAGGAGTCAAGATATCCACAGGTTGAACCCCTAATGTGCCGCCCGGACCGGACCATCCAGACGACCGCACAACGCCTTCACCAAACCTTGCGCCACCACGTCGTGGCAATGGTTGGACAACCCCTTGCGGTCGGCGTAATCGGCCAAGGTCACCGGCGGATGGAACACCACTTCCACCTGCGCCTCGCCCAAACCCAAGGCATCCAGCAGGTGCCCGGCCAGGGTCATGTCGCCATACCAGGCGTAGAAGGGGCGCAACGCCCGGCTGACCGGCATGCCGTCCAGCCGCGTGTAGGCGACGGAGAACGGCTGCACCGGCAGCGGCAGGCCATCGGGGCCGGTCAGTTCCGCCACCGCGAACAACGAACTTTTGAACGGCAGCACCCGGTTGCCGTCGTTGGAGGTGCCCTCGGGGAACAAGATCAGCGAATCGCCGGCCTTCAGGCGATTGGCCAGGGCGTCGCGCTCGGCCGCCGTGCCGCCGCGCTTGCGGGCCACGAAGACCGTCCGCGCAAGACGCGCCAGAAAGCCGAAGCCCGGCCAGCCGGCCACTTCCGCCTTGGCGACGAAATTCGCCTTGATCACACTGCCCAGGATGATGATGTCCAGGTAGCTGGCGTGATTGCCGACGTAAAGCACCGGATGGTCGCTTTCCACCATGGTCCCGCGCACCTTCACCGTGAACCCGCAGATGCGGGCCACCACCTTGAAATAACGGCGGGTATAGCCGGCGCACAGCCGTGAGCCCACGGCGAACAGCACCAGATAGGGCGGTATGGCCAACAGGGTCCACAGGACAAATCCCAGGAAACGGACTATGGCGACGAAACGGTTGGTCATGGCGTCGATATCACGATGCTTGGGTGTCGCGGCCACGGTCGTAATGCTTGACGTATTTCGCCGTCACCAACTCGGTCTTGACCATGACGCAAACGTCGGTGGTGTTGAACTGATGGTCGATCACCGCGCCGTCGCCGACGAAGCCACCCAGACGCAGGTAGCCCTTGACCAGGGGCGGCAGCGACGCCAAGGCCCGGCGTGGGTTCAGGTCGTCCTGGGGGGTCAGGTTCATGTCCACGTAAAGCTCGTCCAAGGCGCGAGGGCGGATTTCCTCGGGCGCCAGGTGGAAATGGTGCAGATAGGACAATTGGGTGGCCAGGGCCGAAGGATCGGTGCCCGGCAGCGACGCGCAGCCGAACATCAGGTCGATGCCGTGCTCCCAGACGTAATGGGCGATGCCCGCCCACATGATCTGCATGGTCGAGCCGGTACGGTAATCCTTGTCGACGCAGGACCGCCCCAACTCCATGAAGTTGCCGCCCTTGTCCAGGATCTTGGCGATGTCGTACTCGCCAGCGGTGTAGAAGCGTCCATGGGCCTCGCCCACCTTGCGACGGATCAGTCGATAGGTGCCGACCACCGCCTGCCCGCCCTTGCCGCGATCGTGGTCCAGCACCAGCAGATGGTCGCAGATGGAATCGAAATCGTCGAAATCGGACTGGCGCGCCGCCATCTCAGGGGTGGGCTTGGCCCCCATCTCGTCATAGAACACCCGGTAGCGCAGCGCCTGGGCAGCAAGGATCTCCTCCTCGCTGACGGCCAGACGCACCTCAAGGCGCGATTCGGCGCCCTGGCCCTCGGTCTCGTCGGAACTCATGCATCCTCGCCTGCTGAACCTGGCGCCGGAACCCCCCGTCGCCGCCTCGGCTATTTGTCGTCGGATTCGCCGCCGGAAGTCAACGGAACTCCGTACAGTTCCAACCGATGCCCAACCAGACGGAAGCCGAACTTGCGCGCGATCTCGCGCTGCAACGCCTCGATCTCGGGGCTGGTGAACTCGATCACCCGCGACGAGTTGACGTCGATCAGATGGTCGTGATGCTCGCTGGGCGCCTCTTCGTAACGGGCACGACCGTCGCCGAAGTCGTGGCGTTCCAGGATGCTTTCCTCCTCGAACAGCCGCACCGTGCGGTACACGGTGGCGATCGAGATGCGGGGATCCTGGGCGGTGGCCCGGCGATAGACCTCTTCCACATCGGGATGGTCGTCGGCTTCCGACAGAACGCGGGCAATGACCCGGCGCTGGTCGGTCATCTTCATCCCCTTGTCGATGCAGCGCTGCTCGATACGCGAAACCATGGCGGCCCTTCGTCTTCTTTAACGGCAACCGATCATAAACCAAAGGCGCCGCGAGCGGAATGCCCCCGGCGCCCTTAAAATATTTATGGTTGCTTCACTGTCTTGTGAACAACGAGCCCCCCAGGATCAAGCCCGGCGCACCGGGCGCTTGCGCGGCTTGGTGCCCAGGCCGATCTTCTTGGCCAAGGACGAACGATGCGCGGCGTAGTTGGGGGCGACCATCGGATAATCGGCCGGCAGACCCCAACGTTCGCGGTATTCCTCGGGGCTCATGTTGTAGGCGGTCTTCAAGTGACGCTTCAGCATCTTCAGCTTCTTGCCGTCTTCCAGGCAGATGATGTAATCGGGGTTGACCGACTTCTTCACCGCCACGGCGGGCTGCGGACGTTCGGGCGCGGACGGCGCACTGCCAACGGAGGCCAAGGTACGATACACTTCGTTGATCAGCTGCGGCAGATCGGCCACGGCGACGGTGTTGTTGGCGACATGGGCCGCCACGATCTCGGTGGTCAGGGACAGCAGGTCGCTGGTGTTCGAACGCTCCGACATTTAAGAGCAGGCCTCCGGTTAAGAACAATGTGGCCTATATAGTTCTTTCTTCACTATACAGCAATATCCATTAGCAAGAACCGAAGTGGCGAAAAACGCATGACTGAACAAATAGACCACCGGCTTGACATTACCAGCGATGTCTGTCCCATGACTTTCGTACGCGCCAAGTTGCTGGTCGAGAAAATGCTCGTCGGGCAGGTCGCGGAAATCCGATTGAAAGGTTCGGAACCTTTGATCAATGTCCCGCGCTCGCTGGCGGAATTGGGGCATGAAATCCTGTCCATGAAACGCGAAGAGCAAGAAAGCGAGTCGGGCATCCATCGCTTGACTATTCGCAAGAAATAAGCGCCCTGGCTTTCTTGACTTCCATCAATTCCCGCAACACGTACACGCCTTGTCCTGAGGCGGCAGAGACGAACCGCCGCTAGCTCGCCGCACCGAACAGATCGCGCACCACTTGCGCCAGCAAACGCCTGAAGCGGGGATCGTCGACGTCCCCCACCTTGGCCACCCATCCCTGCACCGACGCCAACAGGCCGCTTTTGTCGCAGAACGCCGCCAGCACCGTCACCTTGTCGCCCGGTTGGGCGGCGGTGGCGACGGAACCGGCGCACAAATCGCGCGGGTCGGCGTTGGCCGGGGGATTGAAGGCCAGGACCACCTTGAACTCTGGCTTTGCCGCCTGGTCGCGATGGGCGGTCAGCGTCAACGGGCGGCCCACCAGTTGATTGGTCATCGCCGCCGCCACCTTGTCACCAAACCCGGGCTGGGATTCGGCGAAGGGCCGCCCATGGATTTCCACCCACAACGGCCCTTGGGCGCTGGCATGGACCATGGTGCTCCACACGGCGGCGCTGCGCCAACCGCCGGGAACGGTGGCCGGGCCGTCTTCGCACGCCGAGGTCAAGGCCGCCAACACCGCCGCCCCGGCAGAGACAATCCGCTTGAACATTCAAATACTCCGCTTCGGTTTCGGCATCAGTCGAAACTATCATGGACACAATGGCATTATGACTGTCGATTGATCTGCGGCATGGGTGTTGCGCACATCGGGTCAAACCTGTATTTTTATTGAATTGGGTATAAATAGTCATGGCCGGGATGCTACAGGGTGGAAGCTAGACGTGCCAATGTCCTGATCGTCGATTCCAGCGGCCATATCCGCCGCCTGGTGGCGACTCTGATGGCGGCGCTGGGGGCAGCTGATTGCGCCGAAGCCCGCAATGTGGCCCAGGCCGTGGCCCAAACCATCAAACACCAACCTGATTTGATCATCCTGGGCTTGGGCAGCGACGCCACCGAGGCTCTGCTGTTCGTCCACCGCCTGCGGCGAGCCGAATTCGGCGTGGCCACCACCCCGGTTCTGGGCATTTCCGCCAGCACCCATCACACCATGCTGGAAATGGCCTGGGAAGCCGGGATCGACGAAGTGGTGGGAAAGCCCATCTCGGCCATCGACTTGATGCAGCGGGCCGGTGCCCTGCTGGCGTCGTCGGACGGCCGGCGCCCCGCCCAGCACATCCCGTCGCGTTCGGCGGCTGAATGACCGGCGGCGACGAGCAGCCTTTCCTGGACCCTGCCGCGTTGGCGCGGGCCGAAGCCGCCTTGGACAACCTGGCCGCCGACTATCTCCGCTGGCTTGATGCCGATCTGAACCGGGCGCAGGACTGCCTGGCCGCCCCCGGCGACGACCAGCGGCTGTTCGCCATCCTGCACGACATCAAGGGCCAGGCCGCCACCTTCGGCTATCCGCTGGTCAGCGCCATCGCCCACCGCCTGTGCCGCGACATCCAAAGCGGCAAGGCCCCAAACCATCGACTGGAACACGGGCTGGCGCTGATCCGTCAGGCCATGGCGGACGGCGTGACCGACGATTCCGGCGAAGCGGGGCGACGAATGCTGGCGACGCTTGATTGATCCCTTGGGAAATCCCCCCATACTATAAAGGTTCGTTATCCAACCGGGATTTCCCATGACACCCTTTCGCCTGACCGCCTTCGCCGCGCTTGCCCTGGCCTTCTGCGGCCCCAGCTGGGCTCAGACCGTGCCCAATTCGCGGGCGCAGATCCAGCAATCCTTTTCCCCGGTGGTGAAGCAGACGGCGCCGGCGGTGGTCAACATCTACACCAAGCGGGTGGTGCGCACCGCCGCCTCGCCGCTTCTGAACGACCCGTTCTTCCGCCGCTTCTTCGGCGACCAACTGCCCCAGGGCATGACCCAGGAACGGGTGCAGAACAGCCTGGGATCGGGGGTCATCGTCACCAAGGACGGCACGGTGGTGACCAACCACCACGTCATCAAGGCCGCCGACGAGGTGACCGTGGTGCTGGCCGACCGCCGCGAGTTCGAGGCCCGGATCGTCGGCTCGGACGAGCGCAGCGACCTTGCGGTCCTCAAGATCGATCCGGGCAAGGAATCCTTGCCGGTGCTGCCGCTCGGCGATTCCGACGCCCTGGAAGTGGGCGACCTGGTGATCGCCATCGGCAATCCCTTCGGCGTCGGCCAAACGGTGACCAGCGGCATCGTCTCGGCGCTGGCGCGCACCAATGTGGGCATCACCGACTACCGGTCGTTCATCCAGACCGACGCCGCCATCAATCCCGGCAATTCCGGCGGCGCCCTGGTCAACATGGATGGCCAGCTGATCGGCATCAACTCCGCCATCTATTCCAAGGGCGGCGGCTCCAACGGCATCGGCTTCGCCATTCCCACCTCGTTGGTGCGCACGGTGATCGCCAGCATCAAGGAAACCGGCAAGGTGGTACGCCCGTGGCTGGGCGCCGCCGGCCAGGCGGTGACCAGCGAGCTGGCCCAGGCGCTGAACCTGCCGCGCCCGGTGGGCATTCTGATCAACGACGTGCACAAGGACAGCCCCGCCGCCCGCGCCGGCCTGCGGGTGGGCGACGTGGTGCAGGCGGTCAATGACCGCGAGGTGGACGACCCCGAGGCCATGCGTTTCCGTCTGGCCACCTTGGGGCCGGGGGCGGACGCCCGTCTCTCGGTGTTGCGCGACGGTGCGCAAAGGGTGGTGACGGTCAAGCTGATCGCGCCGCCGGAAAGCCCGCCGCGCGAGGTGACCGAAGTGGGCGGCGCCAATCCCTTCACCGGTTCGGTGATCGCCAACCTGAACCCCGCCCTGGCCGAGGAACTGGGGCTGGAAACCAGCGCCAGCGGCGTGGTGGTGCTGAAGATCAAGCGTGGTTCCATCGCCCATCGTCTGCGCATCGAGCCCGGCGACATCATCCTGCGCGTCAACAACCAGCCCATCGCCAGCGTCGCCGACGCCCGCCGGGTGTTGTCGCGCCAGGCCGAGGGCTGGATCCTGACCGTCCAGCGTGACGGCGAAACCCTGAGCTTGCAGGTGGGTGGGTGAGCACATTGTTCGAACGGCCCGGCGACCGGCCCTTGGCGGAACGGCTGCGGCCGTCCCGTCTGGACCAAGTGGTGGGCCAGGACCATCTGATCGGCCCCGAAGGCGCACTGGGCCGTATGCTGGCCGCCGGCCGGCTGTCCAGCGTCATTCTGTGGGGGCCACCGGGCTGCGGCAAGACCACCATCGCCCGGCTGCTGGCGGAAGGCACCGACTTGCATTTCGAGCCCTTAAGCGCGGTGTTTTCCGGCGTCGCCGACTTGCGCAAGGTGTTCGACGCCGCCAGCAAACGCAAGGAAGCCGGGCGCGGCACGCTGTTGTTCGTGGACGAGATCCACCGCTTCAACCGCGCCCAGCAGGACGGCTTTTTGCCCTTTGTCGAGAACGGCACCGTGGTGCTGGTGGGCGCCACCACCGAGAATCCCAGTTTCGAGTTGAACGGGGCGCTGTTGTCACGCTGCCAGGTGCTGGTGTTGAAACGCCTTGACGACGACGCCTTGGATTGCCTGATCGCCCGCGCCGAAGCCGAACTGGGTCGCAAGCTGCCACTGGCCGAGGATTCCCGCGCCGCGCTGAAAGCCATGGCCGACGGCGACGGCCGCTATTTCCTGAACCTGATCGAAGCCCTGTCCATCCTGCCGTCGGAACCGGCGCTGGATGCCGCTGGCCTTGCGAAAGTGGTGCAGCAACGCGCACCCGCTTACGACAAGGACCGTGAAGGCCATTACAACCTGATCAGCGCCTTGCATAAAAGCTTGCGCGGCTCCGACACCGACGCCGCCCTTTACTGGATGGCCCGCATGCTGGAAGGCGGCGAGGACCCGGCCTATATCTGCCGCCGCCTGACCCGCTTCGCCGTCGAAGATATCGGCCTGGCCGACCCCAACGCGGCGGTGCAGGCCCTGGCCGCCTGGGACATCTACGAACGTCTGGGCAGCCCGGAAGGCGAGCTGGCCCTGGCCCAGCTGGTGGTCTATCTGGGCACCGCCCCCAAATCCAACGCCGCTTATGTCGCCTACAAGGCGGCGCGCAAATCGGCCAAGGAAACCGGTAGCCTGATGCCGCCCATGCACATCCTGAACGCGCCCACCAAGATGATGAAGGAACTGGGCTACAGCGCCGGCTACCAATACGACCACGACACCGCCGAGGGCTTTTCCGGCCAGAATTATTTCCCCGAGGCCATGAACCGCCGCCGCTTCTACGACCCGCCGGAACGCGGCTTCGAACGCGAGATCAGGAAACGCCTTGACTACTGGGACCGGTTGCGTGCCAAGCGCCATCCCGAGTGATTTGGCATTATTCTAAATTCAGTAAGCTCCTGAATTCACTGTAATCCCTTTCTTTTTGGATGCCTTTTTAGAATTACTGAATTTGTGAAGGATAATTCAGGAAGCGCATGATCGGTTCGTTGAAACCGCAAGTCCTTTAGGGGGAACTGATCCCATGCGCTCTCTCATCCTCGCCGTCGCCTTCTCGGTGACGGCCTCCGTCGCCTTCGCCGCCGCCGACGAGCCGATCCAACCGATCCAGCCGGCCAAGGTCGCCAACGCCGCCATGGTCGAACTGGGCAAGAAGCTGTATTTCGACCCGCGCCTGTCGAAGTCGGGCTTCATCTCGTGCAATTCGTGCCACAACCTGTCCATGGGCGGCACCGACAATTTGAAGACCTCCATCGGCCACAACTGGCAGAAGGGTCCGATCAACGCGCCGACCGTGCTGAATTCCAGCCTGAACCTGGCCCAGTTCTGGGACGGCCGGGCGCTGACCCTGCAGGACCAGGCCGGCGGCCCCATCGCCAATCCGGGCGAAATGGCGTCCACCCACACCCTGGCCCTGTCGGTTCTGCAATCGATCCCGGCTTATGTCGCCGAATACAAGAAGGTGTTCAATTCCGACAAGATCACCGTCGACGGCGTCACCAAGGCCATCGCCGCCTTCGAGGAAACCCTGGTCACCCCCAATTCCCGCTTCGATAAGTGGCTGAAGGGCGACAAGAAGGCTTTGACCGCGGACGAACTGGCCGGCTACGAATTGTTCAAGGATTCGGGCTGCACCGCCTGCCATAACGGCTCCGCCGCCGGCGGCAACACCTATCAGAAGATGGGCGTGGTCGAGCCCTACAAGTCCACCAGCCCGGCCGAAGGCCGTGTCGCGGTGACCAAGGACGAAGCCGACCGCTTCTACTTCAAGGTTCCGACCTTGCGGAACGTGGAACTGACCTATCCCTACTTCCACGACGGCGAAGCCACCACCCTGACCCAGGCGGTGGATGTCATGGGCCGCATCCAGTTGGGCAAGAGCTTCACCAAGGAAGAAAACGCCAAGATCGTCGCCTTCCTGAAGAGCCTGACCGGCGACCAGCCCAGCTTCATGCTGCCAATCCTGCCGCCGTCCAACGACGCCACCCCCCTGCCGCAGCCCTTCGACAAGTAATCCTGCGGTGCGGATTAACGGGGCCGGGCGGGTGAACCGCCCGGCCCTCTTTTCATGAGGTGGGGATGTTCGCTGGCAAGAAGATCGTGATCGCCGTCATCCTGGGCATGGCGTTCGGCATCGTCGGCTGGGGCGGTTTCAACACCGTCCTGCACGCCACCAATTCCATGGATTTCTGCATCTCGTGTCACGAGATGCGCGACAACGTCTTTGTGGAATACCAGCAATCAGCCCATTTCCAGAATCCGTCCGGGGTTCGGGCCACCTGCTCAGATTGCCACGTGCCGCGCGACTGGGGCCACATGCTGGTGCGCAAGATCCAGGCCAGCGGCGAATTGTTGCATTGGGCCGCCGGCTCCATCGACACAAAGGAAAAGTTCGAGGCCAAGCGCCATCAACTGGCCAAGCGCGAGTGGGACCGCATGCGGGCCAGCGATTCGCGCGAGTGCCGCAATTGCCATGCCTTCGACGCCATGGCGTTCCACAAGCAATCCATCCGGGCGTCCCGCGCCATGCGCGACGCCGCCAAGGCCGGCACCCAGACCTGCGTCGATTGCCACAAGGCGGTCGCCCACAAGATGCCCGACATCAACGCCAGCCACCGCCAGATGATGGCGGCGCTGGAACAACAGGCCCAAGCCCGGCCGCCCGCCATCGGTGCCACCGCCTGGGCCCTGAGCCCGCAACCCTTGCGCCCCGATCCCGCCGCCATGGCCGCTGAAGGCGAACTGGCCGCCGGCATGGCGGTGCGGGTGGTGGAACTCGCCGACGGCCAAGCCCGCGTCGCCCTGGCCGGCTGGCGGCGCGACGGTGACGAGGGCCGCCTTTACGCCCGCCCCGGCAAGCGCATGTTGTTGGCCAGCCTGACCGAGACGGCTTTGCCGCGGGTGGTCAACGGCAGGGCACAGGAAGACCCCGACACCGGGCTGACCTGGACGCAAGCCCATTTGGACGTCTGGGTGCCGGCGCGAGCCCTGACCCAGGACGCAAACGCCTTGTGGGCGGTGGCCGAACGCATGGCAGACGACAATTGCACCTTGTGCCATGCCCGCAAGACTGCGGGCACTTTCGTCGCCAACGATTGGCTGGGTCACATGAATTCCATGAAACGGCTGACGCCGCTGACCGAACCCGAGGCCAACCTGTTGCTGGCCTACCATCAAGCCCACGCCAAGGATGCCGCCCCATGAAAAAGCCCGGCGAAAGGCTCGCCGGGCTTTTTTCAGTTATGCGGCATTCGTCGCAGTCTGACGATGACCTCGACCGCTTCGATCATCATGCCTTCCGGGGGGGCCGGCAGGTTCACGATCATCGGCTGCGGGTCGGGGATGTCCTCGATGCGGCCGGTGCGGGCATCGTAGAAATGATGATGCTCGCGGGTGTTGGTGCAAAAGAAATGGCGGTCGCCACAGCCCACACGCCGCAATAGGTCGGATTCGGCGAAGTGGTTCAGGGTGTTGTAGACGGTGGCCAGCGACAGCCCATGGCCGGCGTCGGCCAGTTCCTGATGGAAGGATTCCGGCGTCAGATGCCGGTGGCCGCCATCCAGGATGGCGCGCAATATGGTCATACGGGGCGTGGTCGGACGGATTCCGGCCTCGCGTAGCATCTGCTGTTCTGTTGCTTGATGGCGGACAAGCATGGATCGCAACCTCCCACGACTGGGGACCCCCTAACACTTTAGGGTTAATGCATGCTAATCCATCAAAGTGGAATGATTCAAGTTTAGACGCATCAGTCTGGAACCGTTCCAAGAAATCGACTAATCGTATTTCTCTATTTTTTTTTAATAATTATCGATTTCTATCACTTTTATGGTCCGGTTATGATCGGCCCCGTGACGATCTGAACCCGGAGGTGCGACATGCTGAAGATGATGAAGATGACCAGCCAGTTGGGCTTGCATCTGGTCGTCGCCGTGGCGGTCACCTACGCCATCACCGGTTCGTTGGCCCTGGGCGGCGCCATCGCCTTGATCGAACCGGTGTGCAATGTCATCGCCGGCCAGTTCCACGAAAAAGCCTGGGCCAAGTTCGGCCGGGTTTGAAACAAAAACCCCGGAGCCTTGCGGGCTCCGGGGTAGAGTTCAGGCGTTGTCGACGACTTCGGAATTAGGGCCGTTTTCTTTCACAGACTTAATCCCGGTTTCCCGGCCTTGCTCAGTTTCATAAAGCTGACTGGTCCCGATGATCTCATGATTGCCGGCCTTAAGGACGAATCGGAATTTTCCACCCGCAGCAGTAAGACGGTCATAACGAGCGTCAATGGCGCTGTTAACCTTAACCGAATCAATGCCTTTCCGTGCTCCAGACTTTTCCTTGTAGGTTTCGCTGGTCAGGATTTTTTCCCCGTTCCCAGCTTTCAGGTTGAAGAAGAACTCTCCGTTCGTTGCGCGTTCGATCACATATTTTCCCATATTCCATCCTTTCGTATCCAAAGCGGCTACGACCGCATAGGAAGTATGGCGTAAGATAGGCGCTACATAAAGTTGTGTTCTGCCGGTGGCGATAGAAAAACCCCGGAGCTTATCGCCCCGGGGTTTTTCCTTTCGCAGATCATCCAATGACCCTCCCCGCCTATGCCGAGAGGGTCATGGTAGAACTTCAGGCGAATTCGATGATCTTCTGGTCCACCGCCAGCGATTCGCCCGGCTGGGCGTGAATCTTGCCGATGGTGCCGTCGCGTTCGGCCTTCAGGATGTTTTCCATCTTCATGGCCTCGACCACCGCCAGCGGCTCGCCGGCCTTGACTTCCTGGCCTTCCGTGACCTCGACCGCGCGCAGCAGGCCGGGCATGGGCGACAGCAGGTACTTGGACATGTCCGGCGGCGCCTTGAACGGCATCAGCTTGTTCAACTCGGCGGCGCGGCGGGTCAACACCGTGGCCTTCACCCGGCTGCCGGCATGGGCCAAGGTGTAGGACACGCCGTCACGATCCACCTGGACGCAGACCGAACGGCCGTCGACGGTGCCGACGAACAGCGGCTGGCCGATCTGCCAATCGGTCTTGACGATCACCGCCTCGCCGCCGATGACCACGGCGAAACCGCTTTCGGCATGACGGCATTCGATGTCGTGATAGGCGCCGTTCAGCACCACGGTCCATTCCACCGGGGTCTTCATGTCGTGACCGGCGAACTGGCCCGAGGTCTTCAGGTTACGGTCGGTGATGGTCGCCTTGACGGAGGCGGCCACGGCGATCAGCACGGTCGGGTCGTCGGCCGGCAGGTCGTTGGCGTGGAAACCGTCCTTGTATTCCTCGGCGATGAAATTGGTGGTCAGGTTGCCCTTCACAAAGCGTTCCTTGCTCATCAACGACGCCAGGAACGGGATGTTGTGGGACAGGCCACGGATGTAATAGGCGTCCAGCGCGTCACGCATGTGGGCGATGGCGGCATCGCGGGTCGGACCATAGGTGATCAGCTTGGCGATCATCGGATCGTAGAACATGCTGATCTCGCCGCCTTCGTAGACGCCGGTGTCGACACGCACATGGGCGCTTTCCGCCGGGGGCTGATAGCGGGTCAGGCGGCCGGTCGACGGCAGGAAGTTGCGGAACGGATCCTCGGCGTAGACGCGGGATTCGATGGCCCAGCCGTTCAGCTTGACCTCGTCTTGGGTGATGGGCAGCTTCTCGCCGGCCGCCACCTTGATCATCAGTTCCACCAGGTCCAGGCCGGTGACCATTTCGGTGACCGGATGCTCGACCTGCAGGCGGGTGTTCATTTCCAGGAAATAGAACTCGCCGGTGGCGCCACCGACGATGAATTCGACGGTACCGGCCGACTTGTACTGCACCGCCTTGGCCAAGGCGCAGGCTTGCTCGCCCATGGCCTTGCGCATCTCGGGCGACAGGAAGGGCGACGGCGCCTCTTCGATCACCTTCTGGTGGCGGCGCTGGATCGAGCATTCACGCTCGCCCAGATAGATGGTGTTGCCGAAGCTGTCGGCCAGCACCTGGATTTCGATGTGGCGGGGTTCCTGGATGAACTTTTCCACGAACACGCGGTCGTCGGCGAAGGACGACTTGGCCTCGTTGGTAGCCGAGATGAAGCCTTCATGGGCCTCGGCGTCGTTCCATGCCAGGCGCATGCCCTTGCCGCCACCGCCGGCGGAAGCCTTGATCATCACCGGATAGCCGATTTCATTGGCGATCTTCACCGCCTCGTCGGCGTCCTTGATGACGCCCAGGTAACCGGGAACGGTGTTGACGCCGGCTTCGCGGGCCAGCTTCTTCGACTCGATCTTGTCGCCCATGGCGAAGATGGCGTGGGCGTCGGGACCGATGAAGGTGATGCCGGCCTTGGCCAGGGCTTCCTGGAACTCGCG
>JAIWOG010000303.1 GCA_020217035.1 Magnetospirillum sp.
CCGGCGCAGCCGACGCCCGGCTCGGGGCCGCCCGATTCGGTGCACTTGATGCCCTTGTAGCCGATCTTCATCACGTCTTCGAGTTCCAGGTCTTCCACCGAACCGGCCTTGGCGGCCAGGTGCAGCACGGTGTCCTGCAGCTTGGTGTTGAGGATCAGACGGGTCGAGTCGGCCTTGGGGTCGCAGCCGACGATCAGGATCTTTTGATCCATCTCGACCAAGGCGGCCAGGGTGTTCTGGGAGGTGGTGGACTTACCGATACCGCCCTTACCGTAGAAAGCGATCTGACGAGGCATAATGGTGTTCCTTTCGCTGGTCTAGCCTTCGGAATAGGTCGGCGGGACATCGGTCTCCGCCTCTGCTCCCATAGAGGCAATGGGCGTGCCAACTTTTCGAAACAACGAAAAAATAAATAAAAACAATATATTGATATGTTTTGTGGGGTGGTTTTGGCAGGTGTCGGGAAGCCGACACACTGTTGCAAGCCACACATTGTCCTTCAAAAATTGTGGATATTTCCGGAAAGGCGCGGTTTCCCTCTTTGCTGCGGGGCACAAAAATTGCATGGTGCACAAGGGCAAGGATGGGAGAGTGACGGCGTGACAGCGAAGCAAAAGCGCAGTTTCGGCCAGTCCACCAATCTGGTGGGGCTGCCCACCGAGCTTCTGGGGTGTCGTGAATTCAACGACTATCCCCAGGACATGCACATTTCCGGTGCCCGCGAAATGAACAAAAGCCTGTTCGAGATGCTGTCGCAGGCGCCCGACCTCGCTGATGCCGGCATCGCCTTCCACGCTTACATGCATGCCATGTTCGGCACCGATCCCGACCAGATGGAAGGCGGCGGCAAGGCGCGGCGCTACCGTTCGTCGTTCCTACGCCTGTTGAAAGGATGGGGCTACGACAGCAACGGGCCGGAAGGCGCGGTGCTGAAAGGCTGGGTGCAAAGCCGCTTCGGCTTGTTCCCCACCTACCACAAGGCCGTCATCGACCGCATCTCGGGGCCGGTGTGGACGGCTTATGTGGAAGAAAAGATGTCGTCGCGCTTCCACAACAACGCCATCCACACCCAGTTGGACATGCTGTACGAATTCTGCCAATGGGCCTTGGCCAGTTTCGTGGCGCCTGGGCAAAAGCACATCACGCTCTATCGCGGCACCAATTCCTTCGATGAACATCAGATTGTCGAACGTCTGGACCGCCGTCGGGTGGTCATGCGCATCAACAACCTGGCGTCGTTTTCCGAACATCGCGACGTCGCCGGCTGTTTCGGCGACATCATCGTTACCGCCCAGGTCCCGGCGGTGAAGGTGGTTTTCTTCAACTCGCTGCTGCCCATCCATCCGCTGAAGGGCGAAGGCGAGTATCTGGTCATTGGGGGCGAGTATCTGGTGGACGCCAGCTACCTTTAGGAAAGACGGGTTCGATGGAACAACAGATCCCTATGCTTGAACGAGCCTTGGGGGCTTACCTGGGATTGGCCGTCGGCGACGCCTTGGGCGCCACGGTGGAATTCCTGACCAAGGGCGAGATCCAAAGCCAATACGGCGTGCACCGCAAGATGGTCGGCGGCGGCTGGCTGCACCTGCCGCCGGGCCAGGTCACCGACGACACCGAGATGTCGCTGGCCCTGGGCCGTTCGCTGATCCGCATGGGCCGCTTCGACGCGGTGGACACCTGCGACGAATTCGCCGCCTGGCTGAAATCGGGGCCGGTGGACATCGGCAACACCTGTCGGCGCGGCATCCGCCGCTACATGCTGCATGGAACCGTCGACGGTCCGTTCTGCGACGGCGACGCTGGCAACGGCGCCGCCATGCGGGTGCTGCCCCTGGCCTTGGCCAGCCTGAACCAACCCGACCGGGTCGAGCCCTGGACCTTGGCCCAGTGTCACATCACCCACAACCATCCGCTTTCCGACGCGGCATCGCTGTGTATGGTGCGCATGGTCCAGGCCCTGTTGCGGGGCGAGGGCATGCGTGGCGCCAGGGCCATCGCCACCCAATTGGTAGACCAGCACAAAAGCTTCAAGTTCGAGGTGTTCAAGGGCCAAAGCACGGCCTATGTGGTCGACACCATGCAGACGGTGCTGCATTTCTACTTCGTCACCGATTCGTTCCAGGATTGCCTGATCCAGACGGTGAACCAGGGCGGCGACGCCGACACCACCGGGGCCATGGTCGGCATGCTGGCCGGCGCCACCTATGGCGTGACCGCCATCCCGCGTGCCTGGTTGGGCAAGTTGGACAAGGGCGTGGCCGACGAGATCCGCGACCAGGTGCCGAAATTGCTGGCCATCGGGGGGTGATTCAGGCCGCTGGCGGCGGGCAGGGCGAGGCGGTTTCGTGCTTGGGGCAGCCTTCGCCGACGCCCGAGGCGTTCAGGCCGATCCAGGCGGCGACCTTGGCTTCGTCCCAGCCGACCATGCGGTCTTCCCCCACCTGCATCAGCGGGCGGCGGATCAGCAGGTGGTTTTCCTGCAGCAATTCCAGCGCCTTGGTCGGCCCCAGCCGCTCGGGGACGATTTCCCCCGACTTCACCTGCGGCGCGGCGCGGTTGAACCATTCGGCCACCGGCAGGCGACCCAGGAAGGCCAGCAACTGGGCGCCGCTCCACGGATGCGACAACAGGTCGCGGACCTCCAATTGATGTCCCGAATCCGACAATGTCTTCTTTTGCCGGGCATTGCCGCCACAGCCGGGCTTTTCATAGAAGATCACAAAGGCCATGGGTCACTCCGGGACTGCGTCAGCGAGGAACGACGGGCCTTTCCACGAACCGGTCGAACCAAGTGGCGATGTCGTCGAACAACCGTCTTGCCGCCGTGATCGCCAGGTCCTGCTGATGGGAAGGGCAGGTCGCCTCGGCCAAGCAGCAAAATCGGTGCCAGGTGTCGGGATCGTTGCGGCCGAAGAAGGCCATCGGCGCCCGCTTGCCCAACTGGGCCTGGATCCGTGGCGCCAGGACCGCCGCTCCCATCACCGAGCCTTCCAGCACGTAGCGCATGCCCACATACTCGGGCAGGTCCGCGGGCAGGGTGCCGGGCCATTGTGGCAGGTTGCCGGGCAAGTGGTCCAATTGCTTCAGGTCGTCGGTCAGCAGGGCGGCCCGAGCCAGCGGCAATTCGGCGAAGGCCGCCATGGCGGGGGTTTGGTGGCAGGCGGAAAACGCCCGTTCCAGCGGCTGGTGCACGCCCAGCAAGGCCCGCAGGACCAGGGCATAGCTGTCCTGGGTCAAGCTGCCGTCCACCAGTGGGCGCATCAACGGGTGGCGGTCGACCTTGTGGTGGCCCTGACGGGTGCCCAGGCGCAGGGCGTCGCGCAAACCGCTGTCAGACACCGGCTGACAGCCGCTCGGGGGGGAACAGCAGGATGACGCGGGTGCCCATACCCGGCTCGCTTTCCAAGTGAATGGTGCCGCCATGCAATTCGATCAGCGACTTGACGATGGGTAGTCCCAGTCCGGTGCCGCGGCGGGTGATGTCGATCGTGTCGTCCCCCTGGCGGAAGGGTTCCAGCACCCGTTGCAGCAAATTGGGGGGAATTCCCTTGCCGCTGTCGGCGATCTCCAACCTAAGGCCGCCATCGTCCTGCCGGGCGGCGATGATGGTGATGGTTCCATCCGCCGGGGTGAACTTGATGGCGTTGGACAGCAGGTTGATGACCATTTGCAGCATCATCCGCCGATCGGCCCAAAGTGGCGGCAGATCGGGGGCAAGGACCAGGTCCAGGCGGACATGGGCCTCGCGCAACAGCGAAGACATCAATTGCCGGGAATACTCGCACAAGGCGGCCAGGTCGACCTTTTCCTCGTTCAGGTCGAATCCGCCGGCCTCGATCTTGGACAGGTCCAGCACGTCGTTGATCATGGACAACAGGTGCCGGGCAGCCTCCAGGATGTTGTCGACGCTACCTTTCTGCCGTCCGTTCAACGGGCCGTAAACTTCCATGGACAACAATTCGCTGAAGCCCAGGATGGCGTTCATCGGCGTCCGCAACTCGTGGCTCATATGGGCCAGGAAGCGGGATTTCGCCTTGTCGCTTTCCGCCAGTTGCAGGTTCAGGTTCTTGATGGTCCGCATCTGACGCAAGATGACGTCGTTGAGCGCCGTGCGCAGCGAGCGGGCGATCTCGATCTTCCAGTCCGGCCAGGGACGGGAATGACCACGCTTGACCTCCACCCAGCGTTCGAAGGACTGGCGGGGCAGATAGTCGCCCCGATCCTTGTCGATCCGGACCTGGCAGGGCGACTTGCCGCCCCAGATGGTGGTGCGCACCGTCTCGGGACGGAACCACATGATCATGTGTTGCGCCCAGTCGCCGACGGAAATGCCCAAGACGCCGCTGGCGGTCGCCGTGTGGTCGGCGAATTCCGGCAGGTGCTGACTGATGCAGTCGCTGGCGTAGACACCGTTGACCAGATTGCGGCGGCAGAATTCCGCCAAATGGATCACTGCCGCGCTGTTCGGCGCACTGCCGACGGTGCGCACTTCCAGCGGGCGGCCGCTGCCGTCGTCATAGACCACCGCCGCGCCCGACGAGGCGAAGAAGATGTCGGTCAGCTTGACCTCGCCTTCGACCAAGGGCGAGACGAAGTCGTCGGCGCCGGCGATCTGTTCCAGCAGACGGGCGTGCAGGATGGTGTGCAGCGCCCGCGCGTCCTTTTCCTCGGCGGTCTCGCAGGCATGCAGCGCCAAGGCGTAGGTCTGGGTCAAGCCCATCACCCGGTGTCTTGCGCCTTGGCTGACCCGGTGTGATTGGCGATGGTGCCCCACCACCAGCCCCCACAACGCGCCGCCCGAGATGATGGAGGCGGAAAAGGAACCGTCCACCCCCAGGTTGCGCTGATAAAGGCGATGCATGGGGGAAACCGGACGTGCCCGGCAGCGCCCCAGGTTGTAAGGACGGCCACTTCGCGGGTTGATCGGGTGGTTCAAGGGCGAATCCCGGTAATCGCGTGACGGCGTGAACCGCAGCGGAGCCCGCAGATAAAGGGTGCGGGCTTGCGCGGGGATGTCGTCGGCGGGGAAGTGAAAACCCTTGAAGCTTTCGTCGAAATCGGCGGCCAGGCTTTCCCCCAGGACCGAGCCGTGGCCTTCCTTGTCGAAGCGGTAGACCAGCACCCGTTCCATGCCGGTCAGCAGCCGCAAGTTGTCGCACAGGATTTGGCTGAGCGCTTCCAGCGAGGTGGCGTCGCGCATGCGCTGCATGGCGTCCAGCACGATCCACATGTCGCGGGCGTGGTCGTGGTCGCAGTCCTGGCTGGGTTCGATCTCGCACAGCAAGACCTCGTCTTCCATATGCAGGAACAACTCGGCGCCGTAAGGCGGCCAGTTTTCGGCGCCCAGTTCCAGCAAGATGCCGTTGTCGTGTCGGGCGCGGCCGTCGTCGCGGGCGTCGCGGATTTGCCGAAGGCATTCGGCGGGCAGCAAGCCGTCCAGACGGCCCGGAAAGGGACGCTCGGCGCTGTGCGGCCAAAGATCGGCGGCATTATCCGAATAAGCCAGGATGTCCAGGCTATCAGGATCGGCGCAGACCAGCAGCACATGGGGTTGGACGCTGCCTGGCGCGTGGATGGGTTCTTGTTCGCAAGGAATTGCGGAAGGAATGGTGTTCACTGTCGCAATACGAAAGTTTTAATTGGTAGCTCAGTCTGAGCCCAAATCCTGGTGATCGCAAGGACTGAGTTCCGCGTCATGCGCAAAGAAAGGGGGCGCCCCGAAGAGCGCCCCCCCGATATCGATCCGCGTGCTTCCGCCATCAACGCCGCAGATCGATCTCGACCCCGGCTTCGCCGGAGAACTCAACCAGGATGTCTTCGTCCCGCACGATGTACTGGCACGCCAGACGGTAGGGCGGGGGCATGTCTTCCACTTCGGTCTTGGCCAACAGATCCTTGGACAGCTTGCCGTTCACCGACAAGGTCAGCTTTTCCTTGTCGGTCAGGTGGATGGCCTTGGGGGCGTTGGGGCCCAGATGGGTCACCTTGATCAGGCACGAGCCGCACTCGCCGTCCTGACACTGGAACGGGATTTCGATGTTGTTGGCCTTGGCCACCGCCAGAAGGGTGCCGTTGTCGCCGGCGACGGCGTAGACGGTGATGTTCTTGGCAAGCGTCGGTCCGCTGAAGGTTACGTTGGCCATCTTGGAATTGCTCCTTGGGGATTTGTCGGAAGGGTCACAGAACCGGGGCTGTCGCCACCAGCACCTCGGCCGCCTGGGCCAAGGGCATGGAAACCGGGATGATGTTCTCGATCTCCATGAACTTCTTCTCGTTGGGGGTCAGGTCCTCCATGGGCACGATGGCGTAGCGCGGCCCCTTGGAATGCTTGGTCAGACAGCGGGCGAAAGTGCGCAGGATCTGGTCGTAGAAACGGCAGCCGATGAACACGAAGCCCATTTCGGCGCGGCGCTGCTTGACCGTCTCGGGGATCGGCGTCTGGATGTCGATGTCGGTCAACACCTCGACGTAATCGGCGTCCGATGCCAGCACGTCGCCGGCCGGCTGGGCGGCGCCGTGCGGCTTGTAAAGCACGGTCGAAGCCTTGGCGCCGTCGTCATAGCCCATCTCGGCGCCATCGGGGGCATAGGCGCGGAACCACGGCGCGTCGCCGGTGCGCCGGGCCTTGGAGGTGCCCTGGAACAGCGCCCAGTCGGATCGGGCCTCGCCCAGGGCCTGGGCCATGGTTCCGTCGTACCAGGTGTCGACGATCAGCGGCAATTGGGTGCGGCCGGCCAGCCAGCGGTGCAGGGCGCTGGGTTGGGGAACCGGCTTGAAGATTTCCAGCATCAGCTTGTCCAGCGTCACCCGGTGCCGGAACGTCTCGATGTATTGGGCGGTGTGCCACATGTTGTTGCGGATGCGGCCGGGCACCGCCACCCGCTTGCACAAGCGCTGTGACAATTCCCGCGCCCCCGTCGGCACCGGCCAGGGTTCGGGGGTCAGGGTCAGCACTTCGGGGCCCAGGAAGGGCACCAATTGGCCGGCCACGATCCGATGCCCCAGATCGGTGACGAGTTCAACGGGGGAGACGGGAACGTTCATGGGCTCAATCCTCGTCGTCGGCGAGCTTGCGGGCGTCGACGGTGATGGGCAGCGGGGTGTCCGCCGGCATGTCGGGCATCTGGAACGACCAGCCGTTGCCGATCTTGATCACGCCGCCCCAAATGCCGGGCTTTTCCGTTTCGACGACTTTTTCTTCCAGGTCCTTCTTGGGGACATAGATTTCGTAATAGTCATCGACCTTACGCAGGGTCACCTTCATTGCGGCTTCTCCATGCTTTCGATTTCGTGCGTGCGCATGCCGACCAGCATGCCGCGATCCACGAAGTCGATGGCGTAGACATAGAAGCGGTTCAGGAAGGTCCCTACCGACTTCACATAGCCCACGTCGCCCCGGTGGATCAGGAACGCCCCCATGGCATGGCCGGGATAGGTGCCGTCGTTACGGACTTCCTTGGTGGCCTGAACCTTTTCCCCCGGTTCAAAGGCCGGTGGGCTGTAAAGTTCGCTGGCTTCGGCTTCGACCATTGGGGGCCTCGCTGATTACGCCTTGACGATGCAGTTTTCGACCGGGCAGACGGCGATGCACTTCGGGTCGTCGCCGTCGCATTCGGTGCAGGCCGACGCCTTGATGACATAGGTCTCGCCCTTCATGGCGATGGCCGCGTTCGGGCATTCGAATTCGCAAGCGCCGCAAGCCGAGCAGGTGGAGGTGGTGATCTTCAGAGCCATGGCGGTTCTCCTGGTTGGGGGTAAAACTTAAGCGATGGAACCCATCACCACCTCGTTGGTGCCGTTGATGTCGGCGTACCAGCGGGCGATGGCGGTTTCGATGTATTCGAAGGGGTAGGAATCGATGGCGGTGATGCCGGCGGCGGCCAGATCCTTCTTGGGGCACGATCCGATCTTCGACACGAAGACCGCCTCGATGCCTTCCAGGGTCGGGATCAAATTGTCTTCCAGCACGTCGTCGTCGCCCCAGCCGCCCTGGCAGTAATTGTCCACCTTGCGATGGCCGACGAAGCGCACGCCGTCATGGTCCACTTCGTAGACCTGGAACTCGCTGGCATGGCCGAAATGCTGGTTGACGCGGCCGCCGCCCTTGGTGGCGACGGCGACCAGACGGGCGGGCGCGGCGGTGTGCGACAGGGTGTCCTCGGCGATGGCGACGGCGGCGTTGCGGTCGGCGCGTTCACGTTCCACCACTTCGCGGTAAAGCCGGCGGGCTTCGGGGTCGTAGATCACGTCGGAATCGATCTTGTCCATGGTGAAGTCCTGGGACAAGTCCTCGCCCAGCATGCCCACCGCGTCGGCGCGGCACTGGCGGCAGTGGCGCATCAAATTGGCGCCGCCGGCCAGCTTGTCTTGCAGGTCCTTCAACTCGGCGGCCGTGGGGCCGCGCTGACCGGTCAAGCCGAAATGGGTGCCGTGGGCCGGGTCGGAAATCAGCGGCATGACGTTATGCAGGAAGGCGCCGCGCTGCTTGATGGCGGTGTTGACCTCCAGCAGGTGCTGGTCGTTGATCCCGGGGATCATCACCGAGTTCACCTTGACCAGGATGTCCTTTTCCTTCAGGCGCTCCAGGCTTTCCATCTGGCGTTCATGCAGGATCTTGCTGGCGTCCAGGCCGGTGTAGCGCTTGCCGTTGAAATAGATCCACGGATAGATACGCGTGCCGATCTCGGGGTCCACCATGTTGATGGTGATGGTGACGTGGTCGATGTTGTGGTCAGCCAGCTGGTCGATGTGGTCGGGCAGGGCCAGGCCGTTGGTGGACACGCAGAACTTCAAATCGGGCAGGCGCTTTTCCACCTGGGCGAAGGTCTCGAAGGTCTTGCGCCAGTCGAACATGGAATCGCCGGGGCCGGCGATGCCCAACACCGACAGTTGCGGCACCTTGTTGGCCACCGCGACAACCTTCAAGGCCGCCTGTTCGGGCGTCATGCGCTCGCTGGTGACGCCGGGGCGCGATTCGTTCGAGCAGTCATATTTGCGATTGCAATAATTGCATTGGATGTTGCAAGCCGGCGCCACCGCCACATGCATGCGGGCGAAATAGTGGTGGGCTTCTTCCGAATAGCACGGATGGTCCTTGATCTTGTCCCATACGTGGTCGGGCATCTCGCCCTGCGCAGCGCTGCTGCCGCAGGACGACTTGGTGGAACAGCCGCTGGTCTGGGGCTGGGCGTCACCGCGTTTGGTGATGCTTTGCAGGGAAACGATGTTGGACACCGGCAGCCTCCAATTCAGGGGTCTCTGCCAAAGGGTGTTGCAACAGGGATGCCAATTTCAGAATGGCGGAAATTAAGGGCTTTGGATGGTTTTGTCGCTTGTCGCATCCCCGACAGCGGCGTCAGGGATGCGACAGGAAAAGCACAAGGCCGGCCCATTGGCCGGCCTTGGGGGCAAAAATGCCAAGCCGGTTACAACTGACGGATTTCGATGTCGTATTTCTTCAGCGCATAGCCGATCTGGCGCGGGGTCAGCCCCAACAGGCGGGCGGCCTTGGCCTGGACCCATCCGCACCGCTCCATGGCCTGGATCAGGCGCGAACGCTCGTCCAGGGAATTCAGATCGACTTCCGTTGCCGGTTCGTCGTTCCCGGCGGCCGGGGGCGCGGGTGTCGGCGACGGCGACGGCTCGCGGTGGGGGGCGGTGGGGGCGGGGACGAACTGGCTGGTGCCTTGCCCCTGGCCCGGCTTGCCGTCCCAAAGCGTGGACGACAGGCACAAATCGCGGCGGCACGACAGGTCGATCTCGTCGATGACGTCGCCTTGCGCCATGGTGGCGGTGCGGTAGATGCAATTTTCCAGCTCGCGCACGTTGCCGGGGAAATTACAGCGTTGCAGGGTTTGCAGGGCCTTGGCGGTGATGCCCACCTTGCGGCCGTTTTCCTGGTTGAACGCCTTAAGGAAATGGTCGGCCAGCAGCGGGATGTCGCCGTGGCGTTCGCGCAAGGGCGGCAGGAAAATGGGCACCACGTTCAGGCGGAAATAAAGGTCGGCGCGGAACTCGCCCTTGGTCACCGCCATTTCCAGGTTGCGGTTGGTGGCGGCGACCAGTCGGACGTCGACCTTGATGGTCTTGGCGCCGCCGACCCGCTCGAATTCGCCTTCTTGCAAGACGCGCAGCAACTTGGACTGGAAATTGGCGGAAATCTCGCCGATCTCGTCCAGGAACAGGGTGCCACCATTGGCCAGTTCGAAGCGGCCTTTGCGGTCGGCCACGGCGCCGGTGAAGGCGCCTTTTTCATGGCCGAACAATTCCGATTCCAGCACGCTTTCCGACAAAGCCGCGCAATTGACCTTGACGAAGGGTTTGTCGGCCCGCTTGGACAGCATGTGCACGGCGTGGGCGACCATTTCCTTGCCGGTGCCGCTTTCGCCGCGCAGCAGCACGGTGGCCTTGGTCGGCGCCGCCTGCTGCACCTGGGCGAAGACGCGGCCCATGGCGTCGGACGTGCCGACGATCTCATCCAGGCCGGCGGCTCGGGCGGCGGGCTTGATCTTGATGACCTGCTTTTGCAGTCGGGCGTTATCTTCCATCAATTGTTCGCGGTCGGCCAACACTTTCCGGTAAAGGCCGACGGTCTGGCCGATCAGGGTGCCGACCATGGTCAAGAAGCGGATGTCGTGCTGGAAGCCGCGAAGGGCGCCGCTTTCCCGGGACCGCATCACCGAAAGCGTGCCGAAGGGCTTGTCGTTGGTTTTGACCGGAACGCACAGGAAGGCCAGGGAATCGTCGTCGGGGTCCAGGAACTCGGCGACGTAATCGGCCAAGCTGGGTTCGCCCACGGCGCTGGGCACCACCATGGGCATGGACCCTTCCAGCACTGGGCGGATGGCGTCCATGGGGAACTTCAGTCCGCCGTCGCGGGCTTCGCGCAGGCCCATGCCGGTCACGGCGGCCAGGGTTTGCTGGCCGGTGCCGTCGTCCAGGGTGACGACGCCGTGGCGCATTTCCAGGTAGGACGCCAGGATGTTCAAGACGTCGTGCAAGGATTTGTCCAGGTCGAAGGTCGACCCCAACAGCTTGCCGATCTCGTAGATGCCGATGAGATGGGCTTCGCTGTCCTCGTTGCGCGTCTTGTTCACATTACCCATGCGCGTCACCCCAATGCTGCCGAATTAGGCACGCCCTAAACGTGATTAACTTTTAGACTTTAGCGCTTGGTGAAGTGTTTCGTCCAGTGTCGGCAACCCGACAATTGCTGCAAATGCGAAAGGCGCCCATGCGTTTCGTGCACATGGGCGTCCTGTTCGGAGGGGTCAAGGGGAAACTTGGTAAACCGCGCCGAATTCTCCCTGAAACAGCCGCTTCGCCGAAGCAGGAGGAGCATAGCGATCCGGGCGTCCTCCCACCGCCACTCCGCCCGGCAGGTCGGCGTCAACGATGGTCAGGTCAGCCATGGGCTGATGGGGGGGCAGTTGCGGGACGATCCGTCCGGTGTGAATAAGAATGAAGGCTTGGCTGAGGTCGCTGGCCGCGAAGACGTTTTTTTCTGGCAGGTCGTTCTTCAGGAAACGCACGAAATCCGAATTCACCACGATGCGGCTGGTGGTGGTCGGTCCCAAGGCCAGCAATCCATGAGTATGAAACATGGTGGCCCACACGCTGCGCACCGGGGCGGCCAACCAACCAAGCCATACCAGCGCCAGGGCCGCCGCGATCCATTTTTCCCAGCGGCCAGAGCCTTGGGGGATGACGGCATGGATGGCGACGGCGATGGGGATGGCGACAACGGGGGCCAACGGCAGCACGTAACGCTGATTCATGGGTTCGTCAAGGAACAGGGCACTGAACACGGCAAGGGTGAATGCGCTATAGACGGCGATCAATCCCATGGCCAGCCAAGCGATCCGCTTGGCTGGCCGGGCTAGGCGACCGGACAGCAAGGCCAAGCTGCCGATGACGGCGATCATGGCGGCGTAAAAAAGCAGCCAACGGAAGTTCGCCAGTTGTGGCAAGTAGAACAGCCAACCGCCGATTTCGTTGCCATACGCGACGACGCTGTTCATGAAACCAGCCGGGGTTCCCTTCCAATTGGCGCAAGAGGTCGGGCACCCCGTCAGCGTCCAACTGCGATACATCCACAATCCGGCGATCGCGATTGCCGGGGCGCTGGCAAGGATGCCGTCACGCAGACGACGTGGAAAATTGCGTGGATTAAGTGGGGACAGGATGGCCAAGCCGGCAAAGGCGACGATGGCCACCCCGAAATAGCGGGTACCGGCGCATAAGGCCAAACACAAGGCGACGACGGCGACGTTTTTGTCCGGGTGTTGCAGGTACAGTGTCACCGCCAACAAGGTGGCGACCACCAATGCGGCATAGGGGCCATCGGTCATCACCCCGACGGTCTGCCACAACACCAAAGGCGGGTGGACCACCGACATGGTGGCGGCCAGCACGAACAACCAGGTCGGCAGGCGGGCCATTCCCAACAGGCGGGTGGCGCAATAGCCGGCCAGACCCGCGGTGGCGACGCAAAGGATGCGGGCGGCGTCGATCACCCCCAGGCCAAGCGCCAGCAAAGCGCCGACGACCATCGGAAGCAGGGGCGGCTGCCCGGTCAGCGGGACGCCGGTGCAGTTCACCAGGCCGTTTCCCCGGGCGAAATTGGCTGAAATGCAGCTGTAGCTGGCGCTGTCCCCGCCATAGGAAATGATCGGTCCTTCGACGGTGACCGAAGTGCCGACCATCGCCATGGCCAGGATGGCGAAGAATGGCGCCCAATTGATGTGGTGGTGGGGATCTTGTTGGACGATGGACATGCCGACGCTGGGCTGAGTGGAAAGGCGCGGCGCATCTTAAAGGAAATCAAGCCACTGTCCATGCGCGGGTGTCGCCGCGAACAAGGAAGGCGCCCGTCCCCGGTTGGTTCGGTGACGGGCGTGCCGGTGGTCAGGCCGCCAGACGCACGATCCAGCGTTGGATGGCTTCCACGTGTTCGGCTTCCTCCTCGGTGAATTCCTGCGCCATGGCGCGGATTTCCGGGTCGGTGGTGCTGTCCAGGATGGACTTGTAGAACGCGTAGCCGCGGGTTTCCGCTTCCAGCGCCAGACGCATGGCTTCCTGGACGCCCATCAGCGGGTCGGCGCCCCAGATGGCGGCGGCTTCCGGGCTTTCCATTTCCGGCCATTGGAAGTCGTCCGGGTTCATATCCGGCAGGTCGTGATAGCCGCAGCGTTCCTTGGCCTGCTGGTAATGCATCTGCGAGTAATGGGCCATTTGGGCGAAGAAGTCGGCGACTTCCTTGTTGCCGTGGGTCTTGGCCGCTTCGGTCAGTTCCTTGAAACGCAGCACCGCTTCCTGTTCCAGCTTGCAGGCGTAAGCCAGGAATTCGTCAACACTTTGCATGTCGCATGTCCTCATACTTGTCCCGATGGCCGCAACCAGCCATCAATCCCCCAAGCCGCGCTGACGGCCCGCCAAGCAGGGCTTGGCGGGCTGGTTCTCAGCCGAACTTGAACAGGATGCCGTAGCCGCCGCGCGGATAGTTCCACTCGATGTCGCCGGTGGCGGCACAGACGATGCGGCAGGTGCCGCATTCCAGGCAGCCGTCGGGGGCCACTTCCACCTGGCCGGTCTCGGTGCGCGAATAGCAGCCGGCGGGGCAAATCTTGACCAGCGACGCCAGTGCCTCGGTGGGTTGGGTGTGGGGCTTGACGCTGATATGGGGACGGCCTTCGTCCACCATGTAGCGGTTCTGGTAGAGCTTTTCCTCGACCTTGATGCTGATCTCTTGCATGACGAACCTCTTAGCGGAAGGCGCGAGCCAGGTTGAACACGTCACCCAACAGGCCGCCCAGTCGGCGGGTCGAGCGGAAGGCCTTGGTCACCTTCTTCTCCTTGGACCGCTTGTCCTCGCCATCCACGCGCAGCATGGTCTCGGCGGCCTGGGACAGCAGGCGCGGATAGTCGGTGAAGAAGTGCTTGTTGTGGTGCAGCACCTTGGGCAGGCGGCGGTACTTGTGCAGGTCCTTGATGACGAAGCTGTCGTCCAGGGCCTTCTTGTAAGCGGCCAGCACCGACGCCACCATCGGCTTGCCGGCCTTCTTGGCCTCGATGATGGTCTCGGCGGCCAGGCGGCCCGAGGTCATGGCCAGGTTCGAGCCCTCGCGGTGCACGGCGTTGACGAATTGCGCCGCGTCGCCGACGATCATCCAACCGTCGCCGTAAAGCTGCGGCACGGCGGGCAGGCCGCCTTCGGGGATCAGGTGGGCGGCGTATTCCTTGACTTCCGAACCGGCGATCAGCGGCTTGATGGACGGGTGGTTCTTGAACTTCTCCAGCAGGAAGGCTGGGCGCACCTGGGCCTCGGCGAAGTCGGACACCAGGCAGCCGATGCCGATGGCGATGCTTTCCTTGTTGGTGTAAAGGAAGGCGGTGCCGACCATGCCGACGGTGACCGAGCCGGCCACCTCGATGACCACGCCTTCTTCCTCGCCGATGTTGAAGCGGCTTTCGATGACGTCTTGCGGCAGGAAATGCATTTCCTTGACCGCCAGCGCCACGGTTTCCGGCGCCACTTCCTTCTTGATGCCGGAACGGCTGGCCACCAGGGCGTTGACGCCGTCGGCCATCACCACCACGTCGGCATAGACCTCGCCGTCCTCGCGGTCGGTGCGCACGCCGATGACCTTGCCCTTGCCGTCCTTGATCAACTCGGTGACGGTGGTTTCGCACACCACCAAGGCGCCGGCTTCGCGGACCTTGCGGTTGAACCACTTGTCGAACTGGGCGCGGATGATGGTGTAGCGGTTGGGACGCTCCTCGTTGAAGGCGTCCGACCGATAATGGCCGCCCACATGGGCCTTGTCGTCCAAGATCCACATGCGCTGCTCGACGATGTGGCGTTCCAGCGGCGCGTCGTCGCGGAAATCGGGGATGATGCGTTCCAGGGCGTCGGCGTAAAGGATGGCGCCTTGGACGTTCTTGGACCCGGAATACTCGCCGCGTTCGATCTGCAGGACGTTCAGCCCGGACTTGGCCAGGACGTAGGCGCAGGCATTGCCCGAGGGGCCGGCACCGATGACGATGGCGTCGAAAGTCTCACTCATGGTCTGGTCTCCTTAGCCGGCCAGGCGGTTGACCGCCAGGCGGCGGCGGAACGCTTCGGTCAGCGCCGGCAGGATCTGCAGCGCGTCGCCGACGATGCCCATGTGGGCGAATTCGAAGATGGTGGCGTTGGGGTCGGTGTTGATTGCCAAGATGATGTCCGAGCCTTCGACGCCGACGCGGTGCTGAATGGCCCCCGAGATACCGGCGGCGATGTAAAGGCGCGGGCGGATGGTCTTGCCGGTCTGGCCGATCTGACGGTCGGCGGGCATCCAGCCCTTTTGCACGACGGGGCGCGAGCAACCGTATTCGGCCCCCAGCACGGCGGCGAGGTCCTGGACCAGCTTGAAGTTTTCCGGGCGTCCCAGGCCCATGCCGCCGGCGACGACGATGTCGGCATAGGCCAGTTGGGCCTTCTCGATGTTGGCGTCGGCGATGAAGTCCAGGATCTTGGTGATGATGGACGATTCTTCCAGGGCCAGGGAATGGCGGACAATTCGGCCCTCTCGACCTTCCTGGCGTTCCGGCATGGCCATGACGCGGGGACGCACGGTGGCCATCTGCGGGCGGAAGTTCAGTGTGTGGATGGTACACAAAAGCGTGCCGCCGAAGGTCGGACGGGTGGCCGCCAGCGAACCTTCATGGTCGATGGCCAGTTCGGTGCAGTCGGCGGTGAGCCCCGTGGCCAGGGTGGTGGCCACGGTGCCGGCCAGGTCGCGGCCCAGGTTGGTGGCGCCCAGCAGCAGGATTTCCGGCTTGTGGGTGTTGACCAGGTCGGTCAGCGAAGCTGCGTATGTCTGGTTGCGGTAATCGGTCAGGATCGGGTCTTCCATCAGGTAGACCAGGTCGGCGCCGTATTCGAAGCAATCCTTGACGGCGGCCCCAGTGGCGTCGCCGGGGCCGGCCAACAGGGCGCCGGCCAGTTCCACGCCCAGCTTGTCGGCCAGCTTGCGGCCTTCGCCCAGCAATTCCCACGACACCGGATGTACCTGGCCGCGTTCCATCTCGATGAACACCCAGACGTGCTTGTAGGCATTGAAGTGCTCGGGGAGCTCCTTCTTCATCCCGGCGCGGTTGCCGCCGGCGGCGGCGGCGGGAGCAGCTTGTTCGCTCATGTCACTTTCTCCTTCAGGCCTGGGCCACGCGACCCAGAAGGTCGGTGTGCAGCTTGGGGGCGGCGGCGAAGATCGCCTCGACCGCGTCGTTGGCGATGTCGGTGCTGCTGCGGTTGGCGGTTTCCACCAGCTTGGCCTTGTCGGCGCGCGGCTTGGGGGCGAACACCTTCTTGACCACGGTGGGCGATCCCTTCAGGCCGCAGCGGGTCAGGTCCTCGATGCCGGCCTTGGCGGCGTTCAGGATGGTGATGGGTTCACGGGCCGCCCGCAGCACGTTGGGCATGGAGCCGCGGCGCACCACGTTCGAGCCTTCCAGCATGGTGACCATCACCGGCAGCTTGGTCTTCAGCACCTGCACGCCGCCTTCGGCGCGGCGCTGGGCGGTGATCTCGCGCTTGGCGGGGTCCAACGCCTCGATCGAGGAGATGTAGGTCAGCTGGTTCAGACCCAGGCGACAGGCGATGCCGGGGCCGACCTGGGCGGTGTCGCCGTCGATGGTCTGCTTGCCGCAGAACACCATGTCGATGGGGCCTTCGGTCTCGGCGATCTTGCTGATCGCCATGGACAGGGCGTAGGAGGTGGCCAAGGTGTCCGAACCGGCGAAGAAGCGGTCGGTCAGCAGCACCGCCTTGTCGGCGCCGATGCCCATGGCCTTGCGCAGGGCGTCCTCGGCCATGGGCGGACCCATGGTCAGCACGATCACCTTGCCGCCGACCTGGTCACGCAGTTGAAGCGCCGCTTCCAGCGAGAACAGGTCGTAGGGGTTGATGATGGTGGGCACACCCTGGCGCATGATGGTGTTGGTGACCGGGTGGACGCGAATCTGGGCGCTGTCCGGAACCTGCTTGATACAAACAACGATATTCATGGCCGGGCTCCTTGGCGGAAAATCTGGATATGCTTTTCGCAATCCGCGTGCCACTAGATCAAACCAATATAAATCAATGTGTTATGGCGAAGTTTATAGGTATGCTATTGTCGCGGTTGCGACAGCCTGTCAGCCTCGCACCGCTTTCAGGGTGTCGAGCGAGACAAAAGCCGGGGCCGCCGGTTGTTGGTCCTGGAACACCTTGAAGACCTTCTCCTCGATTCCGCTGCTGGTGACGAAGTCGTCATGGGCCCGCTTCAGGGCGGCGGCGCAGGCGGCTTTGCGGCTCGCCTCGGGCAGGTCGGCGACGGCGTCCTGGCGCATGTATTGCTGAAAGCGCTTCAGGATGTGCAGGCGGCTGACATTCACGGTGCCCTGGTCATAGGGCACGTCCAGGACGGTGAAGAAATCCTCGGCGGTGGACAGGCCGCGCAGTTGCTCGATGATGCCGCTCATGCTGGTACCCTTTCCCTTTGATGGCGCGGGGATGGATGTCCCGCTGCCTAGGGACGCAGCAAGGGGCGTGCCAGCCCAAACGCAAGGCATTGCCTGGATTTTGGGCAAAACGCCGATGTCGCAGATGCGACACAGCAGGCGGTCTTTGCGACAAAAGCGCGGAAATCCGCCCAAAGGACGATTTTTGGAAAAACGGCACGGCTTTTGAATAAGTCCGGTCGTGGGCCGTCGCCCGCTGGGGATTTTGACCCTTCACTACAAGGGGGAAGCCGTGAAACTGATCATTGCCATCATCAAGCCGTTCAAGCTGGACGAAGTGCGCGAGGCGCTGACCCTTCTGGGCATCCAGGGCCTGACCGCCACCGAGGTCAAGGGCTTTGGCCGGCAAAAGGGGCAGACCGAGATTTATCGTGCTGCCGAATACGTCGTCAGCTTCGTGCCCAAGATCAAGATCGAGCTGGTCGTCAACGACGACGTCGTCGACCGTGCCGTCGAGGCCATCCAAGCCTCGGCGCGAACCGACAAGATCGGTGACGGCAAGATCTTCGTCATGGACGTCGCCCACGCGTTGCGCATCCGCACCGGCGAAGCCGACACCGAAGCCCTGTGAATACCCGTCTGGAGAGGACCCGATCATGAGCCATCTGAAGAAGGTAATGGCCGGCGCCGGATTGGCGTTGAGCACGATGTTTGTGGCCGGCGCCGCGCTGGCGGAAGAGGCGGCGGCGGCGGCCGAG
>JAIWOG010000100.1 GCA_020217035.1 Magnetospirillum sp.
CAGGTGGTCAAGCAGGCCAGCTGGGGCACCACCCGCGACAATCTGGAACTGGGTTCGGCCGGCGGCGGCATCGACGGCGCCCACATCCTGACGCCGATGCCCTATCTGATGGCGTCGGGTCGGGTGACCAAGAACAGCGCCAAGGTGCCCATGAACATCCTGGCGCGGCTCAACACCAACGGCCAATCCATCTCGGTGTCCAACAAGTACAAGGGCATGCACGTCAACCTGGCGGCCAGGCCGCTGGTGGAAGCCTTCGCCAAGGCCAAGGCTTCGGGCAAGGAAGTCAAGGTGGCCATGACCTTCCCCGGCGGCACCCACGACATGTGGCTGCGCTATTGGCTGGCCGCCAACGGCGTCGACCCCGACAAGGACGTGTCGACCATCGTGGTGCCGCCGCCGCAGATGGTGGCCAACATGAAGGTGGACACCATGGAAGCCTTCTGCGTCGGCGAGCCGTGGAACGCCCAGTTGATCAACCAGGACATCGGCTATACCGCGCTGACCACCGGCGAATTGTGGAAGGACCATCCGGAAAAATCGTTGGCCATGCGCGGCGACTGGGTGGCCAAGAACCCCAAGGCGGCCAAGGCCGTCACCATGGCGGTGCTGGAAGCGCAACAATGGTGCGAAGCCAACATCGAGGAAATGTGCAAGATCGTCTCGGGCCGCGAATGGTTCAAGGTGCCCTTCGAAGACATCGTCCAGCGATCCAAGGGCCGTTACGATTACGGCACCGGCAAGGTGGTGGAAAACAGCCCCTTCGTCATGAAGTTCTGGAAGGACTTCGCTTCCTATCCCTTCCAAAGCCACGACCTGTGGTTCCTGACCGAGAACCAGCGCTGGGGCTACCAGCCCGCCAACCTGGACGCCAAGGCGCTGATCAAGGACGTCAACCGCGAGGACATCTGGCGCGACGCCGCCAAGACCCTGGGCGTGGCCGCCGCCGAGATTCCCGCCTCGACCTCGCGCGGGGTCGAGACCTTCTTCGACGGCAAGACCTTCGATCCCGCCAACCCCCAGGCTTACCTGAAGAGCCTGGCCATCAAGCGCGTCTAGGAGGACCGGACATGACCATGGTCACCACCCCCACCCAGATCAAGGAGGCGGCTGAGGCCGCCCCCGTTTCCCGTCCGTCGGCCCCCAGTGAAATGACCAAGAAAATCCGCCATGTCGCCGCCATCACCCTGCCGCCGCTGATCGGCCTGATCATCCTGCTGGGCCTGTGGGAACTGGCCTGCCAGACCAAGGGGGCCATGCTGCCGCCGCCCAGCAAGGTTCTGGCTGACACCAAGGAACTGATCCTGGACCCGTTCTTCGACAATGGCGGCACCGACAAGGGGCTGTTCTGGCACCTTTCCGCCTCGTTGCAGCGCGTCGCCATGGGCTTTTCGCTGTCGGCCGTGGTCGGCATCCTGTTGGGCATGGTGATCGGCCAAAGCCAGCTCGCCATGCGGGCACTGGACCCCATCTTCCAGGTGCTGCGCACGGTGCCGCCCCTGGCCTGGCTGCCCATCTCGCTGGCCGCCTTCAAGGCCGCCGATCCCTCGGCCATCTTCGTCATCTTCATCACCTCGGTGTGGCCGATCATCCTCAACACCGCCGTCGGCGTGCGCAACATCCCCCAAGATTACCGCAACGTCGCCGCCGTCCTGCGCCTGTCGCCCGTCGAGTTCTTCGCCAAGATCGCCATGCCGGCCTCGGTTCCCTACATCTTCACCGGCCTGAAGATCGGCATCGGCCTGTCTTGGCTGGCCATCGTCGCCGCGGAAATGCTGATCGGCGGCGTCGGCATCGGCTTCTTCATCTGGGACGCCTGGAACAGCTCGCTGATGAGCGAAATCATCCTGGCCCTGGTTTATGTCGGCCTGGTCGGCTTCGCGCTCGACCGCCTGATCACCGTGATCGGCAAGAAGGTTTCCGGTTAATTCCCTTTCCCCCTCGCCGCGATCCGCGCGAAAGGAGCTCCATCATGTCCGCCTATCTGTCCATCGACGACGTCGGCATCACCTTCCAGACCGAAAAGGGCAGCTTCCGTGCCCTGGATCATGTCAACCTGAAGGTCGACAAGGGCGAGTTCATCTCGATCATCGGCCATTCCGGCTGCGGCAAGTCCACCATCTTGAACATCGTCGCCGGCCTGTTGCAGGCCACCGAAGGCGGCGTGCTGCTGGAAAACCGCGAGGTCGACAGCCCCGGCCCCGACCGCGCCGTGGTGTTCCAGAACCATTCCCTGCTGCCCTGGCTCAGCGTCTACGACAACGTGGCGCTGGCGGTGGACAAAGTCCATTCCAAGACCAAGAGCAAGGAAGAACGCCACGCCTGGATCATGCACAATTTGCAGCTGGTGCGCATGGACCACGCCAAGGACAAGCGCCCTGGCGAAATCTCGGGCGGCATGAAGCAGCGTGTCGGCATCGCCCGCGCCTTGGCCATGGAACCCAAGGTTTTGCTGCTGGACGAACCGTTCGGTGCGCTGGACGCCCTGACCCGCGCCCATTTGCAGGACTCGCTTTTGGAAATCCAGCGCCGCCTGGGCAACACGGTGATGATGATCACCCACGACGTGGACGAAGCGGTGCTGCTGTCCGACCGCATCGTGATGATGAGCAACGGCCCCGCCGCCACCATCGCCCAGGTTCTGAAGGTGGATCTGGCCCATCCGCGCCGCCGCGTCGAACTGGCCGACGACCCGACCTACAACCACTATCGCGCCGAGGTTCTGCGCTTCCTGCATGGCCACGCCCCGGCCAGCGTCGCCGCCTGATCGAAAGGACGCCCGCCATGAATTCGGTCCCCCGCCAACGTCTGGTCGTCATCGGCAACGGCATGGCCGGCATGCGCACCGTCGAGGAATTGCTGCGCCGCGCCCCCGTGCGTTACGACATCACCGTCTTCGGTGCCGAACCGCACCCCAATTACAACCGCATCATGCTGTCCAGCGTGTTGGCCGGCGAAAAGACCATCGACGACATCGTCATCAATCCTCTGTCCTGGTACGCCGAGGCAGGCATCACCCTGCATGCCGGCGACCCGGTGGTGGGGATCGATGCCAAGGCCAAGATCGTCACCGCCGCCTCGGGCAGGACCGTCGCCTATGACAAGCTGCTGCTGGCCACCGGCTCCAAGCCCTTGATGCCGCCGCTGCCCGGCCTGGAATTGCCCGGCGTTGTCGCCTTCCGCGACATCGCCGACACCGATGCCATGCTGAAAGCGGCCGAGGCCAAGCAGCGCGCCGTGGTCATCGGCGGCGGCCTGCTGGGCCTGGAAGCCGCCTGGGGCCTGAAGCGCCGTGGCATGCCGGTCGCCCTGGTGCATCTGATGCCGACCCTGATGGAGCGTCAGCTGGACGTGGAAGCCGGCGGCATGCTGCAAAAGGATTTGACCGAACGCGGCCTGCATTTCTTCACCCAAGGCCAGACCGAACGGGTGCTGGGCGACACCAAGGCCGAGGGCGTGGTGTTGGCCGACGGCCGCTCCATCCCCGCCGACCTGGTGGTGGTGGCCATCGGCATCCGCCCCAATGTGGACATGGGCAAGGCGGCCGGTCTGGACATCAATCGCGGCATCGTCGTCGGCGACGACATGGCGACCAGCGATGCCGACATCTATGCCGTTGGCGAATGCGTCGAGCATCGCGGCCAGGTCTTCGGCCTGGTGGCGCCCATCTGGGAACAGGCCAAGGTCTGCGCCGCCCGGCTGGCCGGCGACAATGTCGCCACCTATGCCACGCCGCCGCTTTCCACCCGGTTGAAGATCACCGGCATCGACGTGTTCTCGGCCGGCAAGCTGGCGGCCGAGGACGATTCCGACGAGGAAGTGGTGTTCCGCGACGCCACCAAGGGCGTCTATCGCAAGCTGGTGGTGCGCGACAACACGCTGGTGGGCGCCGTCATGTATGGCGACGTCGCCGATGGCGGCTGGTATTTCGACCTGATCAAGGGCGGCGCCGACGTCAGCGACATGCGCGACCGCCTGATCTTCGGCCAGGCTTTCGCCGATTCCGGCTGCTGCGGCGGTGCCAAGGCGGGGATGGACGTCGCCGCCATGGCCGACGACAGCCAAATCTGTGGCTGCAACGGCGTGTCCAAAGGCGCCATCGTCGCCGCCATCACCGAAAAGGGCCTGACCACGCTGGACGAAGTCCGCGCCCATACCAAGGCTTCGGCGTCGTGCGGCATGTGTACGCCACAGGTCCAGGCCATCTTGTCCTTCGTCACCGGCGCTGACGCCGCCGCCCCCCAAGCCATGTGCACATGCACCGAGCACGGCCACGACCATGTGCGCCACGCCATCGTCGACCAGCGCCTGAAGACCCAGGACGCGGTCCGCAAGGCGTTGGGCTGGAAGACCGAGGACGGCTGCGCCAAATGCCGCCCGGCGCTTAACTATTACCTGCTGTGCGCCTGGCCCGGCGAATACGTGGACGATTACCGGTCACGCTTCATCAACGAACGGGTCCACGCCAACATCCAAAAGGACGGCACCTATTCGGTGGTGCCGCGCATGTGGGGCGGGCTGACCACGCCCGACGAGTTGCGGGCCATCGCCGACGTCGCCGACAAGTTCCAGATCCCCACCGTCAAGGTGACCGGCGGCCAGCGCATCGACTTGCTGGGGGTGAAGAAGCAGGACCTGCCCGCTGTCTGGGCCGACCTGAACAAGGCCGGCCTGGTTTCGGGCCACGCTTATTCCAAGGGCTTACGCACGGTCAAGACCTGTGTGGGGTCGGAATGGTGCCGCTTCGGCACCCAGGATTCCACCGGCTTGGGGGTCAAGCTGGAAAAACTGATGTGGGGGTCGTGGACGCCGCACAAGGTCAAGCTGGCGGTGTCGGGCTGCCCGCGCAACTGTGCCGAGGCCACCATCAAGGACATCGGCATCATCTGCGTCGAAGCCGGCTATGACATGGTGATCGGCGGCAATGGCGGCATCGAGGTCCGCGTCACCGACCCCTTGGTGCGCCTGTCCACCGAGGACGAGGTGCTGGAATACGCTTCCGCCTTCATGCAGCTGTACCGCGAGGAAGGCCGCTATCTGGAACGCACCGCCCCTTATGTGGAACGGGTCGGGCTGGCCTATGTCAAGAAGCGCATCCTGGAAGACGATGCGGGGCGCAAGGCGTTGTACGCCCGTTTCCTGTTCTCGCAATCCTATGCCCAGAACGACCCGTGGGCCGAACGGGCCAGCGGCGGCGTCGATTCCCACGAATTCCAACCCCTGGCGGTGGTGAGCTGACATGAACGACTGGATCGACATCGGCACCCTGGCCGACATTCCCCGCCTGGGGGCGCGCACCGTGGACACCCCCCTGGGGGAAGTGGCGGTGTTCCGCACCAACGAGGACGAGGTTTTCGCCCTGATCAACAAATGCCCACACAAGAATGGGCCGTTGTCGGAAGGCATCGTCATGGGCCGCAAGGTGGCCTGTCCGCTGCATAATTGGGTCATCGACCTGAACAGCGGCCAGGCCCAGGCCCCCGACGAGGGCTGCACCACCCCCCTGCCCCTGAAGCAGGAGGCCGGGCGCCTGTATCTGGGCTTGGCCGCCGGCAAGAAGGTGGCCCATGCCTGAACCAATCCGCACCACCTGTCCTTATTGCGGCACCGGCTGCGGCGTCATCGCCGAGAAGGCAAGCGACGGCTGGGTGGTGCGGGGCGACCCCGAACACCCGGCCAATTTCGGCCGGCTGTGTTCCAAGGGCACGGCCTTGGCCGACACATTAGGGCTGGAAACCCGCCTGCTGGAGCCGATCGTGGACGGCCGCCAATCCGACTGGCGCACCGCCATCGTCGAGACGACGGGCCGCATCCGTTCGGTCATCGACCTGCATGGGCCGGATTCCTTCGCCTTCTACCTGTCCGGCCAATTGCTGACCGAGGATTACTACGCCGCCAACAAGCTGGCCAAGGGCTTCCTGGGCACCGCCAACGTCGACACCAATTCGCGGCTGTGCATGGCGTCCACGGTGGCCGGCCACCGCCGGGCCTTTGGCTCCGACACCGTGCCCGGCTGTTACGAGGACATCGAGCAGGCCGATTTGGTGGTGCTGGTGGGCTCGAACCTGGCGTGGTGCCACCCGGTCTTGTTCCAGCGGCTGAAGAAAGCCCGCCAGGATCGCGGCACCACCGTGGTGGTCATCGACCCCCGGCGCACCGATTGCTGCGACATCGCCGACCTTCACTTGGCCCTGGCGCCGGGTTCCGACGTCGCCTTGTTCAACGCGCTGTTGGCCCATTGCGAAGCCGCCGGCGTGCTGGATTTCGCCTTCATCGACGACCATACCAACGGCTTCACCGAGGCCCTGGCGGCGGCGCGGGCCGACGACGTGGCGGTGACCGGACTGGACCCGGCCAAGATCGCCCATTTCTTCGACCTGTTCGCCAGCAACAGCAAGGTGGTCACCATCTTCTCGCAGGGCGTCAACCAGTCGTCGGCCGGCACCGACAAGGTCAACGCCATCATCAACGTGCATCTGGCGACCGGGCGCATCGGCCATCCCGGCATGGGGCCGTTCTCGGTCACCGGCCAGCCCAACGCCATGGGTGGGCGCGAAGTCGGCGGACTGGCCAACCAACTGGCCGCCCACATGGGATTCGATCCCGTCAGCGTCGACCGGGTGCGCCGCTTCTGGGACGCGCCACGCATGGCGACCAAGGAAGGGCTGAAGGCCGTCGACCTGTTCCGTGCCATCGATGCCGGCAAGGTCAAGGCCGTGTGGATCATGGCCACCAACCCCGCCGTCAGCCTGCCCGAATCCGACCTGGTGCGCCGTGCCTTGGCCAAATGCCCGGTGGTGGTGGTTTCCGATTGCGTCGCCGACAGCGACACGCTGCGTTACGCCCATATCAAGCTGCCGGCCCATGCCTGGGGCGAGAAAAGCGGCACGGTGACCAATTCCGACCGTACAATCTCGCGGCAATTGCCGTTCCTGTCCCCGGCCGGCGAGGCCAAGCCCGATTGGTGGGCGGTGGCCCAGGTGGCCCAGGAACTGGGGTTCGGCCATGCCTTCGGCTGGCGAAAGCCGGCGGATGTGTTCGCCGAATACGCCCGCATGACCGGCTTCGAGAATGACGGCAACCGCGACCTGGACCTGACCGAGGCGCTGCGGCTGGATTACGACCGTTTCCGTCCCTTCCAATGGGGGGCCAAGCGCTTCTTCGGCGACGGCCGGTTCTATACCGCCGACGGCCGCGCCAACCTGTTGGCGGTCACCCATCGCCCCCCCAAGGAAGTTCCCAACCAGCACTATCCCCTGCGCCTGAACACCGGCCGCTATCGCGACCATTGGCACACCATGACCCGCACCGGCCTGGCGCCGCGTCTGTCCGGGCACCGGTCCGAGCCGTTGCTGGACATCCACCCCGACGACGCCGCCAAGGCTGGCCTGCGCGACGGGCAGTTGGCGACCATCCGTTCGCGCCTGGGCCGCGTGGTGGCACGGACGCGGACCACCACCGAACAGGAACCGGGCCAGGTCTTCCTGCCCATGCATTGGAACGACACCTACAGCGCCGAGGCTTTGGTCGGCCGGGTGCTGCCCGCCCATACCGACCCGGTGTCGGGACAACCCGAATCCAAGCATGCCGCCGTCAAGGTGGCGCCCTTCACCACACAATGGGCCGGCGCCCTGATTTCCGCCGACACGCCGCCGGTGACGACACCCTGGTGGAACCGCCATCGTCTGGGGGCCTCGCAGGTCACCGAACTGGCCGGCGACACCCCGGAACAACAGGACATGCTGGTCGCCGCCCTGGATGCGCGTTACGGCAGCCACCGCCTGGAAATCCAGGACCAGGCCCGCGGCATCGCCCGCTATGCCTGGACCCAGGACGGCCAGTTGCGGGCCGCCCTGTTCATCGCCCCCGGACGACCCGACATGGCGCGGGCCTGGGTGGCGGGTCTGATCGGCAAGCCCTTGGAAAACGGCGCCGACCGCGCCGCCATCCTGGCCGGCCAGGCACCGGGCGGCAACGTGGACCAAGGCCCCATCGTCTGCGCCTGTTTCTCGGTGGGACTGAACACCATCCAGAAGCTGATCGACAGCGGCCAAGCCAGTACGGTGGCCGAAATCGGCGCCGCCCTGAAAGCCGGCACCGGATGCGGGTCATGCGTCGCCGAGTTGAAGGGATTGCTGGGCCAAACCGAAAAGGCGGCTGTCGCCTGACACCTGGACAAGGCCGAGACGGCGGGGTCTACTGAAAGCCCCATTCCCTGCCTGGGTTTTGCCATGCGTCTGCCCGATTCCACCTTGCAAGCCTGGCTGTCCGAGGACGTGCCCTTCGGCGACCTGACCACCCGATCCCTGGGCATCGGCGACGAACCCGGCCAGATGCGCTTCGCCGCCCGCCACCCCATGGTCCTGGCCCTGGCCCCGGAAGCCGCCCGCATCCTGGAACTGGCCGGCGCATCGGTGCGGCTGGAAGCCGGCGACGGCTCGCATCTGGCCGCTGGCGACACCATTCTGACCGCCAAGGGACCGGCGGGCGCCCTGCTGGCCGGCTGGAAAGTGGCGCAGACGCTTCTGGAAATGGCCTGCGGCATCGCCAGCGCCGCCGCCGCCATCGTGGCGGCCGCCCATGCGGTGGATGCCAGCGTAACCGTGGCCTGCACCCGCAAGTCCTTTCCCGGCACCCGCGCGGTGGCGGTCAAGGCCATCCTGGCCGGCGGCGCCATCCCCCATCGTCTGGGCTTGTCGGAAACCGTGCTGGTCTTCGCCGAACACCGCGCCTTCACCGGTTCGCGGTCGCTGAAGACCCTGGTCGCCGAACTGCGGCGCAAGGCGCCGGAAAAGAAGGTGGTGATGGAGGTTGGCTCCATCGACGCGGCCTTGGATGCCGCCCAGGCTGGCGTCCACGTGCTGCAACTGGAAAAGTTCAGCCCCGACGCGGTGGCCGAACTGGTGCACCGCCTGGACGATTGGGACGGCACCGTCGCCGTCGCCGGCGGCGTCAACGCTGTCAACGCCGCCGATTACGTCCGTGCCGGGGCGCGGGTGCTGGTGACGTCGGCCCCCTATTGGGCACCGCCCAAGGACGTGGCGGTCAGCATCGGCAAATGAAAAGGCCGGGCGTCGCCGCCCGGCCTTTCCCGTCAGAACCCTAAGACTTAGGCCACCGCGAACGACGCCTCGGTCTTGCTGCGCAATTCCTCGACGGTGACGCCCGGCGCCATTTCCAACAGGGTCATGCCGCCCTTGCCGTGCTTGTCGATGGAAAACACCGCCAGGTCGGTGATCACCAAGTCGACGACGCCGGCGCCGGTCAGCGGCAGGTTGCACGCCTTCAACAGCTTCTTTTCGCCGTCCTTGGCGTTGTGTTCCATGACCACCACGACCTTTTTCACGCCGGCCACCAGGTCCATGGCACCGCCCATGCCCTTGACCATCTTGCCGGGGATCATCCAATTGGCCAGGTCGCCGTTTTCGGCCACCTGCATGGCGCCCAGGATCGACAGGTCGATATGGCCGCCCCGGATCATGGCGAAGGAATCCGCCGACGAAAAGAAGGACGAGGTCGGCAATTCGGTGATGGTCTGCTTGCCGGCGTTGATAAGATCGGCGTCTTCCTCGCCTTCGAACGGGAACGGGCCCATTCCCAGCATGCCGTTTTCCGACTGCAAGGTCACTTCCATGCCGTCGGGGATGTAATTGGCAACCAAGGTGGGGATGCCGATGCCCAGGTTGACGTAGAAGCCATCCTGCAATTCGCGGGCGGCGCGGGCCGCCATTTCTTCACGAGTCCAAGCCATCGTCGTTTTCCCTTCAGACCCGCTTGCGGGTGGTGCGCTGTTCGATGCGCTTTTCGTAATCCTTGCCCAGGATGATGCGCTTCACATAGATGCCGGGCGTGTGGATGTGGTCGGGATCGATCTCGCCCGGCTTCACCAGATGTTCGACCTCGGCGACGGTGATCTTGCCGGCGGTGGCCATCATCGGGTTGAAGTTCCGCGCCGTCTTGCGATAGACGAGGTTGCCCTCGGTGTCGCCGGTCCACGCCT
>JAIWOG010000101.1 GCA_020217035.1 Magnetospirillum sp.
TGACGATGGAAAGATCGGCCACCAGGCCGGTTTCCATGACGTACTTCTCGCCATTGAACTCGCGCACTTCCTTGCCGTCGGCGACGACGGTGCCGACGCCGGTCTTGGTGAAGAAGGCGGGAATGCCGGCGCCGCCGGCGCGGATGCGCTCGGCCAGGGTGCCTTGCGGGTTGAATTCCAGTTCCAGCTGGCCCGACAGGTATTGCTGGGCGAACAGCTTATTCTCGCCCACATAGGACGAGATCATCTTCTTGATCTGGCCGTTGTCCAACAGCCGTCCCAGGCCCCAGCCGTCGACGCCGCAATTGTTCGAAATCACCGTCAGGTCCTTGACCCCGGCGATCTTGATGGCCTCGATCAGGTTTTCGGGAATGCCGCACAGGCCGAATCCGCCGGCCATGATGGTCATGCCGTCGTGCAACAGCCCGGCAAGGGCGCTCGTAGCGTCGGTATAGACTTTGCGCATGTTGTCCTTTGCCCGTTTTCAGGCGGCCACTCCCCGAGTGGAGAGAAGTGACAGCCTCCCTTGACCAGGGCGGCTCACCCGCCCCGCTTGGCCATGACCTTACCCTGAAAGCCATACGCGGGGAAAGAGCCTGCGTGCCCCGACAAAACAAACAACCGTTTCTATATGGGCGGTTGCCTTCGCGACCGCACAATGGATTATACTGAACTTGCCGCCATCGCCACCCTTGCCCGCCGAGGAAACATGCCGCTGTTCTCCTATCAGTGCACGGCCTGCCAGGCCGAATTCGAGATTTTGGTGCGCCCGTCGGACGTTCCCGCCTGCCCCGAATGCGGCAGCGAAAAGCTGGACCGCCAGATCGGCGGCCTGGCGCCAGCGGGAAAGATCGACGGATTGCTGTCGGCGGGGCGCACCCAAGCCGCCCGCGAAGGCCATTTCAGCAATTATTCCAAGTCGGAACTGGGCCGCCTTAGGAAGAAATAGGCGTTTCCAGCAGCAGTTTTTCAAAACGCTGCGCGGTCATCGGCCGGCCGAACAGGTAGCCCTGGGCATGGTCGCATCCTTGGCCGCGCAGAAACTGCGCCGCCTCGTCCTCTTCGACGCCTTCGGCGATCACCAGCAGGTTCAGGCTGTGCGCCATCTGGATGATGGCCCGGGTGATGGCGGCGTTCTCGGTATCGCCCTGCACGCCACGGACGAAGGACTGGTCGATCTTCAGCTTGTCCACCTGAAAGCGCTTCAGATAGGCCAGGCTGGAATAGCCGGTGCCGAAATCGTCGATGGACAGTTGCACGCCCGCCTCGCCCAGATGCCGGGCCACCTCCATCACCGTCTGGTGGTCCTGGATCAGGATGGATTCAGTCAGTTCCAGTTCCAGCAACATCGGGTCCAGGCCACTGTCCGACAAGGCGCGACGCACCCCGCCTTCCAGGTCGCCGCGGCGGAACTGTAACGGCGACAGGTTCACCGCCACGTTCAGCCGCCGGCCATGAGACTGCCACAACGCGGCCTGGCGGCAGGCTTCGCGCAAGACCCACTCTCCCATGGGAACGATCAAGCCGCTGTCCTCGGCCACCGGAATGAACTCGGCCGGCGACACCAGCCCGCGTTCGGGATGGTTCCAGCGGATCAGCGCCTCCGCCCCAAGCAACCGCCCGTCGCGCAAGTCCACCTGCGGCTGGTAGTATAGCTGGAACTCGCCGCGTTCCAGCGCCCGATGCAGGCCGCTGCGCAGGTTCAGATGGGCCATGGCGTCGGCGTTCATGCGGGCCGCGAAGAAGCGATAGCCCGACCGACCGCCCTGTTTGGCGTGGTACATGGCGGAATCGGCCTTCTTCAACAAGGTGTCGAAATCCTCGCCGTCGTCAGGATAAAGGGCGATGCCCATGGACACCGAGGTGGTGATTTCCTGGTCGTCCACGTAAGCCGGCGCTTCCATGGCCTTCATGATCTTCTCCGCCACGTCGGCCACCGCGTCGCCGTCCCGCACATGGTTCAGCACCACCACGAACTCGTCGCCCCCCAGACGTGCCACCGTGTCGCTTTCCCGCATCACCCCGCGCAGCCGCCCGGCCACGTCCTTCAGCAGACGGTCGCCGGCCATGTGCCCAAGGGAATCGTTCACCGTCTTGAAATGGTCGAGATCCAGGAAGACCAGGGCGACGCGGCGCTTTTCCCGTTCGGCCAAGGTGATGGCCTGGGCCACGCGGTCACGCAGCAACACCCGGTTGGGCAACTCGGTCAGCGGATCGTGGTGGGCCATGAATTCCAGCCGAGCCTGCGCCAGCTTGCGGTCGGAAATGTCGCGCACCACCACCAGCAGGCGTTCCTGCCCTTCGGCCAGGCTGGCGCGGCGGATGGACACCTCGACCCAGAACAACTCGCCGTCCCAGGTCCGCGCCAGCCATTCGAATTGCTGCGGGTGGTAAGTGGCGGCCCGCATCCATTCCACCGCGTCAACCCAGGAATAAGGCGGGTTGCCCTCGCAGATGCGGTCGAAGGTGATGGAATCCAGCGGCAGGTCCTGCGGGACGCGATACATCTCGCGCATGCGCCGGTTGACCATCAGCAACTGGCCCGAACCCTTTTCATGGATGAAGATGGCGTCGTTGACGTTCTCGAAGATGGTGCGGAAACGGCCTTCGCTTTCCGCCAACTCATCCATGGCCTGGCGCAAGCTGGCGGTCTTGCGCCCCACCTGACGACGCAGCGTCCAGTTCCACGCCAGCAGCAGTCCCGCCAAGCCCAAGGCAGCGGCGACGTATTTCAACGAGGCGCGAACCATCTCGGCCTGGACCCGGCCGGACAGCGAAAAACCGAACCAGCGCTCGTCGATCACCTGCCGCTCACGCGGGGTGATGCGGTCGAAACCATCCTGGATCAGGCGCATCAAATCGGGGCGAGTGTTGGACACCGCCCAATGGAACTGCCCGGAATAAAGCGGTTCGGTATGGCGCAACAAGTCCTGGACACCGCTTTTGTACATCAAGTACAGCGCCGGCGGCAGGTCGACGCAGGCCACCAGCACTTCCTTGGCGGCGGTGGCGGCGACCACGTCTTCGTAACTGGGATAGGGGCGGATGCTGTCGATGCCCTGGCGGCGCAGCCAGTCCACGCACGCGTCGCCATCCTTGGCGCCGACGGTGAACCCCCTGGCCGACCTGGCATCGACGATGCCGGACAAATCCTTGTGGAAGAACAAGGGCACGTCGATGGTGGCGTAGGGCGCCGAGAAGCTGTAAAGCTTTTCCCGGGCCTCGGTGCGGAAAATCGTGTCGATGACGTCGGCCTGCCCCTGGGCCATCAGGGCCTGGGCCGCCGACCAGTCCATGGCCCGGATGTCCACCGCGATGCCGGTGCGTTCCGACCACAAGCGCCACAGATCGGGAAGGATGCCCTGAACGTTGCCGGCGTCGTCGCGAAAGACATAGGGCGGGTAATTGTCGTCGATGGCGATGGTCAGCCGGTCTGGCACGTGCGGGGCTTGCGCCCATCCCGGCGCCGGGGTGACAAGCAGCACCAGCAGCGCCGCCAGGAACATCCGGCAAGCCGCGGACAAAAGACCATGCGGTCGTTTCTTTCCCTCTCCCATGGGACCATGGTGCCGCAAAGCCCTGGCATGAACAAGCAACAAGCGCGGCACCCCGCTGCCCATTAAAAAAGCACAGGTCGATCCGCCTAAAATATAGGCCAAAACCCGGTGACGCTGTGCTAGGCTGCCAGCAGCATTACCGGTCTGGGCTGTGTTTTCGAGGGATCATGGGCATTCACGTCAAGCTGCGTCACACTACCCGCTACACCTATGACCGCCCGGTCAGCCTTTCCCCCCAGATCGTCCGCCTGCGTCCCGCGCCCCATTCGCGCACGCCGGTTCTGTCCTATTCCCTGGACATCAGCCCCAAGGGCCATTTCATCAACTGGCAACAGGACCCCCAAGGGAACTGGCTGGCCCGGCTGGTGTTCCCGGAGAAAGTCACCGAATTCGTCGTCGACGTCGACCTGGTCGCCGACATGTCCATCGTCAACCCCTTCGACTTCTTCCTGGAAGAAGCGGCCGAGACCTTCCCCTTCGCCTACGATCCCGGTCTGGACCACGAATTGCGGCCCTTCCTGCTGAAGGAACAGGCCGGGCCGTTGCTGCGCGACTATGTGGCCGCCATCCCGCGCGATCCCATGCAGACCACCAATTTCCTGGTGGCGCTGAACCAGCGCCTGCAACAGGACATCGGCTACACCATCCGCATGGAACCCGGCGTGCAGACGCCGGAAGAAACCCTTGCCAAGCGCACCGGATCGTGCCGCGATTCCGCCTGGCTTCTGGTGCAGATCCTGCGCCATTTGGGGCTGGCCGCCCGCTTCGTCTCGGGCTACCTGATCCAGCTGGTGCCCGACGTCAAGGCCATCGACGGCCCGGTGGGCGCCGCCGCCGACTTCACCGACCTGCACGCCTGGACCGAGGTCTACCTGCCCGGCGCCGGCTGGATCGGCCTGGACCCCACTTCTGGCCTGTTGACCGGCGAAGGCCACATCCCGCTGGCCGCCTCGCCCGACCCGACGTCAGCCGCGCCCATCACCGGCGCGGTGGAAAAATGCGAGGTCACTTTCGGCCACCACATGGAAGTCACCCGCGTCCTGGAAACGCCGCGCGTCACCAAACCCTATTCCGATGAACAATGGGCGGCGGTGCTGGAATTGGGGGACGACGTTGACCAGCGGCTGCGGGACGGCGACGTCCGCCTGACCCAGGGCGGCGAGCCGACCTTCGTCTCGGCGCTGGACATGGAAGGCGAGGAATGGAACACCTCGGCGGTGGGGCCGACCAAGCGGGCCTATGCCGACACCTTGATCCGCCGCCTGCGCGACCGTTTCGCCCCGGGCGCCATGATCACCCATGGCCAGGGCAAGTGGTATCCGGGAGAAAGCCTGCCGCGCTGGGCCTTCGCCCTGACCTGGCGCGACGACGGCGAATTGGTGTGGCGCGACCCCAGCCTGATTGGAGTCGAAGGCGACTTCGCCGACCCACCGGTGGAAAAAGCCGAAGCCTTTGTCGTGACCTTGGCGGAAAAGCTGGGCGTCGACCGGCAATACGCCCAGCCGGCCTACGAGGACGCCGGCCACTACCTGCTGCGCGAAGGCGCCTTGCCGCCCAACGTGACGGCCGAGGATTCCAAGCTGGAAGACCCCGAGGAACGGGCCCGGCTGGCCCGGGTGTTCCGCCGGGGCTTGGGCACCCCCACCGGCTTCGTCCTGCCGCTGCAACCCTGGCAGGCCCAGGACGGCCACCGCTGGATCACCGGCCCGTGGCCGACCCGGGACGGCCGCATCGTCACCATCCCCGGCGATTCGCCCCTGGGTTTCCGCCTGCCCTTGGGCTCGCTGCCTTATATCCCGGCCGGCGACTACCCCTTCCATGCCGAGCGCGACCCGTTCGAGCCGCGGCCGCCGCTGCCCCGCCGCCAGCGCATGATGACCACGCGCACCGCTTACGAACCGTCCAACGCCGCCATCGTCCAGCAGGTGGCGGGCAGGCCGCAAGCCTTGCGCAAGACGCTGAAGGGACTGGTTTCCGACACCGTCCGCACCGCTTTATGCGTGCAGCCCCGCGACGGCCAGCTCTGCGTGTTCCTGCCGCCGGTGGAAAGCGCCGAGCAGTTCCTGGACCTGATCGAAGCCATCGAGGACAGCGCCGCCGAACTGGCGCAGCCGGTGCGCATCGAGGGCTATCCCGCGCCCAACGATCCCCGCCTGAAGACCATCAAGGTGACCCCCGACCCTGGTGTCATCGAGGTCAACGTCAGCCCGGTGACCAGTTGGCGCGAATTGGTGCACGACACCGAAACCCTGTACGAGGAAGCCCATTACACCCGCCTGGGCACCGAGAAGTTCATGATCGACGGCCGCCACGTCGGCACCGGCGGCGGCAACCACATGGTTCTGGGCGGCCGCACACCAGCCGATTCGCCGTTCCTGCGCCGGCCCGACCTGCTGGGCAGCCTGGTGCGCTTCTGGCAGAACCACCCCAGCCTGTCCTATCTGTTCTCGGGCCTGTTCATCGGCCCGACCAGCCAGCATCCGCGCATCGACGAAGCCCGCGACGACAGCTTGTACGAGTTGGAAATCGCGCTGTCGCAATTGCCGCCCGCCGGCACGTCGTGCCCGCCCTGGCTGGTGGACCGCATCCTGCGCAACGTTTTGGTCGACGTCACCGGCAACACCCACCGTTCGGAAATCTGCATCGACAAGCTTTATTCCCCCGACGGCCCCACCGGCCGCCTGGGCTTGGTGGAGTTCCGCGCCTTCGAAATGCCGCCCCACGCGCGCATGAGCCTGGTGCAGCAATTGCTGCTGCGCTCGCTGATCGCCGCCTTCTGGGACCGCCCCTACACTGCGCCGCTGGTGCGCTGGGGCAGCGCTTTGCGCGACCGCTTCATGCTGGGCCATTGGATCGAGAAGGACATCGGCGAGGTGGTGGAGTACCTGAACAACCAGGGCATCGCCTTCGACAAGGAATGGTTCGCCCCCCACCTGGAATTCCGCTTCCCGGTGATCGGCGAGGTCAACCACCAGGGTATCCGCCTGGAAATCCGCAACGCCCTGGAGCCCTGGCACGTCATGGGCGAGGAACCGGGCGCCGGCGGCACCGTCCGCTATGTGGATTCGTCGGTGGAACGTGTCCAGATCAAGGCCAGCAACCTGCTGGGCGACCGCTACCGGGTCACCTGCAACGGCGTGGCGGTGCCGCTGGCGCCCACCGGAACCAACGGCGAATGGGTGGCGGGCGTGCGCTATCGCGCCTGGTGGCCGGCCTCGTGCCTGCATCCCACCATCGGCGTGCATTCGCCGCTGATCTTCGACTTGGTGGACACCTGGACCGGCCAGTCGGTGGCCGGCTGTACCCATCACGTGGCGCATGCGGGCGGGCGGAATTATTCCACTTTCCCGGTCAATTCCTATGAAGCCGAGGCCAGAAGGCGAGCCCGCTTCTTCCCCTTTGGCCATTCCCATGGCAGTGTGCGGGTCGATCCGGGGCGCATCCACCCCGATTATCCAGGCACTCTGGACCTGCGGCTGCAATAGGGGAGGCGAAGATCAAGCGTCGGCACAGCGACTGGCAGAATGCCCAGCCGATCCAAGTCGAGCACATGTACGCGCCGCCAGCCGACGCCCATGACGAGATGCTGGCCGCCGACGGCCAGGTGCGCCCCCATTGGCGCACCTTCCTGGACAGCTTCGCCCGCCTGTCGCCCGAAGACCTGGTGCAGCGCTGGGAACTGGGCCAGAACCTGCTGCGCGACAACGGCGTCACCTACAACATCCACGGCGACCCGGAAGGGCTGGACCGGCCGTGGACCCTGGACCCCATGCCGCTGTTGCTGCCGGCCCCGGAATGGGACTGGATCGCCCGCGGCATCGCCCAACGGGCCAGCCTGCTGAACGAGGTGCTGGCCGACCTTTACGGCAAAAGGGCGCTGATCGGGCTGGGTCTCATTCCGCCGGCGCTTTTGCACGCCAACCCGGCCTTCCTGCGCCCCTGCCATGGCTGGATGCCGGCCGGGGGCCATCATCTGCACATCTATGCCGCCGACCTGGTGCGTGACGCCGACGGCCAATGGCGGGTGCTGGCCGACCGCACCGAAAGCCCTGCCGGGGCCGGCTACGCCCTGGAAAACCGCACCATCGTCAACCGCATCCTGCCCGAACAGTTCCGCTCGGCCCATGTGGAACGCCTGGCGCCGTTCTTCGAGGCCATGCGACGGTCGCTGAACGCCCTGTCGCCGCGCCGCACCGACACGCCCACCGTGGTGCTGCTGACGCCCGGCCCCTATAACGAGACCTTCTTCGAGCACGCCTTCCTGGCCCGCCATCTGGGGCTGACCCTGGCCCAGGGCGAGGATCTGACCGTGCGCGACGGCAACGTCTACATGAAGACCCTGACCGGCTTGCAGCAGGTGGACGTGGTGGTGCGCCGCACCAACGGCGAATGGTGCGACCCCCTGGAACTGAGGGGCGATTCCACCTTGGGCGTCGCCGGCCTGGTGCAATCGGCCCGCGCCGGCAACGTCGCCGTGGTCAACGCCCTGGGGTCCGGCCTGCTGGACGGCGGCGCCATCCAAAGCTTCCTGCCCGGCATCGCCCGGCATCTCTTGGGCGAAAGCCTGATGATCCCGTCGGTGCCTTGTTGGTGGTGCGGCAACGACCAGGACCGGTCCTTCGTCAGCGGCAACGTGGAGCAACTGGTCCTGCGTCCGGCCTTCCACAACCGGGTCCGCCCGCGCTTGGGGTCTCTGCTGAGCGACGCCGAACGCCAGGCCGCGCTGGACGACATCGCGCAGCGCCCCACCGACTGGGTGGCGCAGCGGGTGGACAGCCTGTCCACCGTGCCGGTGTGGAACGACGGCCATTTCGAACCGCGCTCCATGGTGCTGCGGGTCTTCGCCGTGTTCACCGAATCCGGCTGGCAGGTGATGCCGGGCGGCCTGGCCCGGGTCTCCAGCCGCACCGACTTGCTGACGGCGCGGTTGCAGACCGGCGGCGGCGGCAGCAAGGATCTGTGGATCCTGGCCGACAACACCACCCCGCAGACCTTGCAGACCCGTGGCCGTGCCGCCCCGGTCAAACTGGTACGCGGCAACCGCGACCTGCCGTCCCGCGTCGCCGACAACATCTTCTGGCTGGGCCGCTATATCGAACGCTGCGAGAACCAGACGCGCCTGTTGCGCGCCGCCATCGCCCGCATCGAGGAAGCGCTGGACCAGAACGACGCGGCCCGCGCCGTCTATACCGCCCGCGTCATGGCGCGGCTGGGCCTGCACATCCCGCGCACCGCCCTGGAGGCCCCGGAAACCCTGCCTCGGGTGCTGGCCGACCACCATCTGGGGGGCGGCGAGAACGGCCTGGCCGAACAGGTGGAACGGCTTTTGCGGGCGGCGCTCAACCTGCGTGACCGGCTGTCGGTGGACACCTGGCGGGCCTTGCAACGACTGCGCGACGACGTGCGCCGCCTGCACAAGACCAATCTGCGCGGCGACACCCAGACCCGCCTGCACGATCTGATCCTGACGGTGGAATCCTTGAGCGGCCTGTCCATGGAGAACATGACCCGCGGGCCGTTGTGGCTGTTCCTGGATTCCGGGCGGCGGGTGGAACGGGCCATCACCATCGTCGACACCTTGGCCGGCGCCCTGACCGACGCCGATTCCGAAGATTCTGTACCCTTGGACCTGCTGCTGGAATTGTGGGACAGCGCCATGACCTATCGGTCGCGCTATCTGTCCAGCCCACGCCTGGCCGCCGTCCTGGATTTGCTGCTGTGCGACGAAAGCAACCCCAGATCCTTGGGCTTCCAGTTGGCGGCGCTGGACGACCACATGGACAACCTGGCCCGCATCGCCGGCGAGACCGGCTTCCTGCGCCCCGAGCAGCGGCTGATGACGGTGCTGTGCGGCACCGTGCGCACCACCGACGCGCTGGTGCTGGCCCGTTTCGACCGCGACGCCGGCTACATGGACGCCGAACGCCTGCTGGAAAACTTCCGCTCGCGGCTGTGGGAAGTCACCGACCTCTTGTCGCGGGAATATTTCAGCCACGCGCAATGGCGCCTGCCGCTGCGCCCGCCGGAGTTGCTGGCATGAGGTACCGCGTCCGCCACCTGACCACCTACGAATACGGCGAGCCGGTGATGCTGTCGCACCATGCCGCCCATTTGCGGCCGCGTCAGGTCTATAACCAAAGCTACGACAAGGTGCGACTGTCCATCCGCCCGTCGCCCGCCGTGCTGCGCGACGGCCAGTTGGACTATTTCGGCAACCCGACAACCTTCTTCACCGTCCAGGATTCCCATTCCAAACTGGAGATCGAAGCCAGTTTCGAGGTCGAGACCAGCGCTTCGTTCGGCCTGGCCAACCTGGACGGCCCCACTTGGGAAAACGTGCGCGACGACCTGGCCCGCGGCAGCCAGCCCCACCTGGAACAAGCCATGGACTTCCTGTTCCCGTCGCCGCAAGTGCCGCTGCTGCCCCAGGCCCGCGCCTATGC
>JAIWOG010000102.1 GCA_020217035.1 Magnetospirillum sp.
CGCCCCCAGCTTCACCCCCGGCCGGCCGCTGGCCCAGGCGGTGCTGGAACTGAACGCCCGCATCTTCGCCGACTTCGCCTTCGACCCGGTGGCCACCAGCGTGGGTACGCCCTTGGCCACCGTCTTCGCCGAGCGTCGCGGCGTCTGCCAGGATTTCGCCCATGCCGGCATCGCCTGTCTGCGGGCCATGGGATTGGCGGCCCGCTATGTCAGCGGCTACATCCGCACCATCGCGCCGCCCGGCAAGGAAAAGCTGATCGGCGCCGACGCCAGCCACGCCTGGCTGTCGGCGTTCATCCCCGGCTGGGGCTGGCTGGATCTGGACCCCACCAACAACACCACCGCCGGCGAGGACCATGTGGTGGTGGCCTGGGGCCGCGATTACGACGACGTCAGCCCGATCAAGGGCGTGGTCCTGGGCGGCGGCGAACATGTGGTCCACGTCGCCGTGGACGTCACCGAGATCGGCTGACGCCGTTTGCCTGTGCGGCCTCGGACGCCGCGCCGGCCTGGGGCCAACCCTATTCCGCCGCCTTGGTCAGGTATTGGTCGATGTCGACCTCGTCCATCTGTTCAGGCAGCAAGAAACGTTCGGCGTATTGCCGATAGACCCCCGAGGTCAGGAACAGGTCGAACAGGTCGGAATCGATATGCTTGTCCTTCTTGAAGAAGGACAGGATCTTGATGGATTCGGACAGCGTCTTGGCCTTCTTGTAGGGGCGGTCGGACGCGGTCAGCGCCTCGAAGATATCGGCGATGGCCATGATACGCGACGGCACCGACAATTGGTCCGAGGTCAATTTCCGCGGATAGCCGGTGCCGATCATGGTTTCGTGGTGGGTGCCGGCATATTCGGGCACGCGCTTCATATGCTTGGGGAAGGGCAGACGCTCCAGCATGGCGATGGTCTGCATGATGTGTTCGTTGATCTTGAAGCGCTCTTCTTCCGACAACGTGCCGCGGCTGACCGCCAAATTGTAGACCTCGCCGAAATTATAGAGGTTTTCCGGGATGGTGACGTTGAAGTTGAAATCGGCATAGCGTTCCTTGCCGCCGGGGCGCGGTATGATGTGCCAGGGCTTGTCGTCCAGCAGCTTTTCCACCACCGGCAGTTCCGGCTGCTCGGCCGGGAAACGCTTCAGTTCCTCGTGCGACAGACCCAGGCGGTCGTCGAAGGTGCGGACCCAGGTTTGTTGGGCGATCTGCTTCAAGCGCTCGACCTTGTCGGGGGCCATGAACTCGCCGCCCACGTTGCATTCGGCGACGAAGGAGAAATCGGCCAGCAATTGCGCCCGGCGTTCCTCCATGCGGGCCCGCAGAACGGGTTCGTCCTCGTTGCCCGAGATCACCCCTTGCATGTATTCGATCACCGCGTCGCGCAGCAACACCTCGAAGCGGGTGCGCACCTCGTGGATGCGGTTGTAGATGGTTTCCAGCTTGGTGGCCTTGTCGACCACGTATTCCGGGGTCACCACCTTGCCGCAATCGTGCAGCCAGGCGCCGATCTTGAACTCGCGCCATTCCTCTTCGGTCTTGAAGGCGAAGTCGGCCAGCGGCCCGCTTTCCACCTTGCCGGCTTCTTCCGCCAGCATCAGCGCCAGTTCGGGAACGCGTTCGCAATGGCCGCCGGTATAGGGGCTCTTGGCGTCGATGGCGCCGGCGATGATCTGGATCATCGAGTCCATCAGCTCTTCCTGGGCTTCCAGCAATTGCCTGTTGTAGAGCGCGGTGGCGGCTTGCGCCGACAGCGCCTCGACGAAGCTTTGGATGGCCGGGTCGAAGGGGATGATATCGTTGGTTCCCGGCACCCGGGCGTTGATCAGCTGCAAGGCGCCGATGATGTCGCCGCCGCGCGGCTTCAGCGGCACGGTCAGGAAGGATTGCGAACGATAGCCGTTGCGTTCATCGAAGATCTTGGTGCCCGAGAAGTCGAACTGGGTCGAATCATAGGCGTCGACGATGTTGATGGTCATCTGTTCGTGGACGCAATGGCTGACCACGTTGCGGTGGTTGGGGTTGCCGTCGGCATCCTTAAGAGCCACGGCGGGAATGTTGGGAAGCTCGCCCGAGGCGCCGCCCACGGCCACCCCCAAGGTGTCGTTGCGCAGGATCTGGAAGCGCAACGTTTCGTCCTCGGTACGGATGTAAAGGGTGCCGCCGTCGGCGTTGGTCAGATCCTTGGCCCCCATCAGGATCATTTCCATCAGCTTGTTGATGTCGCGCTCGGCCGACAGCGCGATGCCCAGGCCCACCAGCTTCTCCAGCTTGCCCTGGGCCACTTCCAGGGCTTGGGCCTTGCTGGCCAGGGATTCCTTCATCGAGGCGAATGCGTCGGCCAGGGAGTAGAATTCCAGGATGAAGGAATCGGCGGGACCACGCCCCGAGAAGTCGAAATGCTGCACGCGCTGGGCCTCGTCCGCCAGTTGGCGGACGGTGGCCCCCATGCGTCGCGACATGACCAGAACCAGGGGCAGGATGACCAGCGCCACCAAGGTCGCCATCAGGATCATCTGGCGCTGCATGTCGCGGATATGGCCGGTGAAGTCGTCGAAGGGGGCCAGCACCGCCACCCCCAGCGCCGGGCTGCCGGCCACCTGCCAGGTCGAGACACGCACCATCAGCGTGCCCAGGTCGGCCGGGTCGGTGAAGCGGGTTTCGGCATCGCCCTTGCCCAGTTGGCTCAGCACCGCCTTGGCCATGGGGGAAGCGACCTGGTCCAGCGGCGACAGCGGCGCGATGTCAGCCCCCAAGACGGAATTGCCGGCGGCCAGCACCCGCATCTTGTCGTCCACCAGCACGATGGCGCCGTTGGCCGACACCCGCTGGCCGCCGACGAAGGCGTTCAGGTCAGAGAGCGTGATGTCGACGCCGAACACCCCGGCTTGGCGCGGCAGGCGGCGCGACGCCGTGATGCCGGGTTGTTGCAGCGAGTTGAACAGGTAAGGCGAACTGAGCACCGGCTTGTCGTCCGCCTCCATGGCGGGCTTGTACCAGCCGCGCTGGCGCGGGTCGTAGGCGGGCTGCGGATCGACGGCGGTTCCCACCACAGACCCCGAAGGGTCAAGATAGGTCCAGCTTTGCACCCGCGCCTCGCCCTGGCCGGAAATGGCGCGGACGATCATCCAGGTGCTTGCCGGGGCCTTGTGGGCATCGACGATGCGGCCATCCTGACGGGCGGCGATCACTTGCAGGAAGTCGCCGTTGTCATAGCCGTAATACAAGGAATAAAGCGAACGGTCGTTGGCCAGCGTGTCGATCAGATAGGGCACCACCGGATGGGTGACGCCGTCGCCTTCCACCGCCGCCAATGCCGCCGGCAGCCGCCCGCCCATGCCGGCCAAGGTCATGGTGTCGGCCATCTGGCGGTCGACTTGGTCCACCACCCGGGCGGAAACCTCGGAAAACAAGGTCGACGCCGCGTCCTTGGCCGCCTGCGTGCTGGAAAAATAGACATTGGCGATGGCGGCCAAGGTCACCGCGACGATGACCGCCAGGATGGCGCTGGAAATGCTGACGTGGAAGCGCAACCTCAGATGACGCGTGCCGACCATTACCATCCCCCATATCATCGACTGCTTCTTGATAGCAAATGCCGACGAACGACACCAGCAGTCATATTACCCATAAGTATTATGCACAGCCCACCACGCCGCAAGGCCACCTTACATAAACCACAAAACCAAGAATCACGCATTGCCCCCCTATCCCATGGGGATTATCCTTTCGGCCATTTTTATGGACCGCTGGACGGATGCGTTTGTTTTTTTTGGGGGGGGACCTAGGGGTCATGAATCTCAATATCAAGATCAGTGTGCTTTTCGCCGCCATCGCCGCCTTGTTGATCGCGCTGTTGATGGCCATCAGCCTTTATGCCTTTCGTAGCTTTTCCATCGCCTCGTCGTCGGAGCACATTCGCACCGCCGCCGAGATCGTGCGCGTTCACCTGACCGAATCCATGATCAACGGCGTCATCGACAAGCGAGAAAGCTTCCTGAAACGGTTGATGGAGGTCCAGGGGCTGGCGTCGGCACGGGTGGTGCGCTCCCCCGCCGTGGTCAAGCAATTCGGCAGCGGCCTGCACGAGGAAAACCCGTCCGACGAGATCGAGGCCCAGGTGTTGCGCGACGGCAAGCCCGCTTACGAGATCGTCGAGACAGAGACCGACACCTTGATCCGCGGCACCATTCCCTTCGTCGCCACCAACCGCGGCGAGCCCAATTGCCTGCAATGCCACGACGTCCAGGAAGGCCAGGTTCTGGGGGCCGTCACCATGAAGGTGTCGATCGGCGACCTGAAGACCCAGGCCATGCTGACCGTGGGTGCCTTGGTGGTGGCGGTGACCATCTTCATGGGCATCGCCTTCGTGCTGATCCGCCGCATGGTCAATCCGGTCTCGGCCACCGCCATCGACGTGGAAGAAGCGGTGCAGCGGGCGTTGCGCGGCGACTTCAAGGCCAAGGTCGAGCAGGTCACCAAGGACGAGATCGGCCAGATCGCCACCGACATGAACCGCCTGTTGTCGTTCCTGGACGAAGGATTGACCCGCATCGGCGCCAACGTGGCGCGGCTGACCAGCCGCACGCCGGCCGCCGACGAGAACCAGTTGACCGCCACCATCGACATGGTGGAAGGGCTGACCCGGGCCGCCCATTTCAAGCAGGCCATCGAAGAGGATGAAACCAAGGCGGAAATCCACCTGCGTCTGGCCAAGGCATTGGAAGGCGAGTTCGGCATCCGCGAATATTCCATCTACGAGATGCAGGCCAACAAGAACCACATGACGCCGTTGTTCGTGGACGGCCAACCCCAGGCGTCGTGCCGGTGGTGCGACCCGCAGATCCTGGTCCGCTCGGAAGGCTGCCGCGCCAAGCGCACAGGCCACGTGGTGGACGGGGTGCTGAACCCCGGCATCTGCTATGCCTTCAACCCGCCGGAAGAAGCCCAGGACCGCAAGCACATCTGCTTGCCGATCATCCAATCCGGCGCGGTGGGCAACGTGCTGCAACTGGTGGTGCCGCCGCAGGAAGAAACCCGCCTGCACGAACAACTGCCCTATGTCAGCGTCTACCTGCGCGAGGCGGCGCCGGTGCTGGAAACCAAGAAGCTGATGGAAACCTTGCGCGAATCGGCGCTGCGCGACCCGATGACCGGGCTGAACAACCGTCGCTTCCTGGAAGAATACGTGGACACCTTGGTGGCCAACGTGCAGCGGCGCCAGTCGCAGGTCGGCATCATGATGCTGGATCTGGACTTCTTCAAGATGGTCAACGACACCTATGGCCACGACGCCGGCGACGCCGTCATCAAGGCCCTGGCCAAGGTGCTGCGTCAGGCGGTCCGCGCCTCCGACATGGTGATCCGCTATGGCGGCGAGGAATTCCTGATCGTTTTGCTGGACGCCAGCCCGGAACAGGCCGATGCCATCGCCGAGAAAATCCGCGCCACCGTCGAAGCCCTGGACATCCAGGCCGGCACCACGGTGCTGCGCAAGACCATCTCGATCGGCGTCGCCGACTTCCCCACCGACAGCGACACCTTCTGGCAGGCGGTCAAGTTCGCCGACGTCGCCCTTTACCAAGCCAAGGAAACCGGCCGCAACAAGGTGGTACGCTTCGATCCGGCCATGTGGCAGGACAAGAGCTACTGATCGCGGGCGGGGGAACACCATGATCGTTTTCGACCTGCGCGAGGAAGCGAGACTGGTGTCCTACCTGTACCTGACCGGCGGGCTGACCTTGGCCTTGCTGCTGGTGGGCCTGACCCACAAGTGGTTCCAGGGAAGGCTATGGCCCGCCACCCTGGGCGACGCCGCCTTCCCCCTGGCCCTGGTCTTCGCCCTGGCGTCGCTGGGCCTGGGCTGGATGGAAGTGGACGAACGCCAACAGGCCGAAACCTTGGCCGCCCAATGCCTGGCAGGTCAGTGCGACATGGTGGAAGGGCCGGTGGTCAGCGCCACCCCGGTCCGTCAGGTGACCCAAGGCAGCCGCTACACCGCCCCCATGGAAAGGGGCGAGTTCCGGGTCGGCGACCATGTCTTCTTCCACTATCCCCGCGACCATTCCGACTATAGCCCCGCCAACAAACTTCAACCGGGCCAGAAGGTCCGGGTGTACAGCCATCAACAGGTTTTGGTGCTGGTCGAGGAAATCCATTGATCCCCATCACCCGCCGCATCGCCCTGGACGAGTCCGAACTGACCGAAAGCTTTTCCCGCGCTTCCGGCCCCGGCGGGCAGAACGTCAACACAGTTTGAACGTCATAGCTAGACAACCCACCGGCCAGTGGACGAGGGAGCGCGGGCCTCGGTATAAAGCCGGATGATCCGCATCACGCACCGCATCTCCATCGACGAGAAGGAACTGGAGGAGACGTTCGTCCGCTCCTCCGGGCCAGGCGGGCAGAATGTGAATAAGGTGGAGAGTGCGGTCCAACTGCGGTTCGACGTGCGGAACTCCCCCTCCCTGCCCGACCGGGTCAAGGAGCGCATGGTCGCCATCGCCGGCAGCCGCATGACCCAGGACGGGGTGCTGGTCATCATCGCCCAGCGCCACCGGACCCAGGAGCGGAACCGCGCCGATGCCCTCGACCGCCTAATCGACCTGCTCCGCGACGCGGCGGCCCCGCCGCCGCCCGTGCGCCGCCCGACCAAGCCCACGAAGGGATCGCAACAACGGCGACTGGACAGCAAGTCGAAGCACTCGGCGACGAAGCGGCTGCGGTCACAGCGGCCGGAGTAAAGGCAGACGCGGTTTCCGGCGCGTAGAGACGCCCGAAAGGTCGGCGACTGCGTCGCACGCCTCGGGCGCTTTCGGGGCTTCCACGCCCGGCGGAGTGTCACGGCGCCCCGTCGAGTGGTGGCTTGAAACCGCGGATGATCGCCCAAGCCTCGACGACGCGCCGCACGGCTTCCATCCGACCCATGTCTTGCGCCTCCAGCGCCTTCACAACCCGGACCATTACGGGTGCGTCGCGCTCGAAGACTCCGAGGAACGGGGTGGTCGGCATCTTACCCTGACGGGCGTTCACCAGCATTTCCGTCAGGCCGGCGGCATTCAGGATGTCGATGTCGCCTTGCCCGATGACGTCGGCCAGCTCGCGGATCGGAGTGGAAATGGTGACCTCGTCGTCACACTGATTGCCCATGAGCTGGCCGCCGGCTTGGCTCTCGATGAGGTTCTTCTGGAGGTACCCAACGACATTCCAGAGGTTATGGTCGATGGCCTTGATGTGTCCGCTTCTGGCCTCTTTTGTGCGCCCCCGCGCCCGGCAATACTCCAACAGAGCCTTAAAGGTCGGGGAGCCCCTGGCGCAGTCCAGCACGATCAAGTGGACGTGTGGCTGACGACTGAAGGCCGGAGGTTTACCGGGCTTGGTCTTCTGCTTGGCGTGCTCGACGAGGACGCCGAAGTACAGGGCGCCCAGGCCGCCATTGCTCCGTGTGATGCGCTTGTTGATGGCCGACCTGACCGACGCCAGCGTCTCGCCCTCGACCAAGTTGATGGTGAGGAGAGCCATGCCGGCAAGGGCCGGGTCATGGAGCAGGGCGGCAGCCGCGCATAGGTCGAGCTGGGTCTGTGGGGAGTGGGCCGAGAACCTGGTCCGGGTGGTTGTCCGGGCGAGGGTCTTCGCCATCGTGACCAAGTCGTTCTCGGGCAGGGAGTCGAGGGAGATGAGGAGGTCTTCTCCCCCTTCTATAACTGATCGATTCCGGCGCCTTCGCAGCAAGCCTCTGACTCGATTGGCGAAATCGCGATTTTCTGGACCTTGCGTGTCCGCAGAATGCAAGTTGTCGGCGTTGGCCGTGGCGGTGGTCATGCTGGCGCTCCATGCAGTTCACGGAAGCGCAGGCAGGCGAATTGCGCGGGCGGGGAAGATCATCTAGACTCCCCTATACGAGACATATCCTCGTGCAGTGCTCTCCTCACTGCGCAACAGAGGCCGGGCGTTGGCGCGCTCGGCCTCAATCGCATCTACGATAGCGCGTCGATCACGACCGCGCAAATGGGCTCACTTTTTCCCATAGTAGTGGCCGATCACGAAGGTCACCACGGGGATAATGGCGACCTTGAGGAGCTCCATGGCGCTTCCGAACAGCTTGTCAAAGTCAGAACCTCGCCACGCTTCAGCCATGATGAGGATGACAACCGCTCCGACGACGACAAGATAGGCGCCCATGACGAGTTTCGTGGTCGAGTACCGTGTCCACTCGGAAAGAGGCGCCACCTCAACAGGTTTGGCCGCGTTCGCGTCAGCATCGACCTGCCTTCGCTGCTCTGCGAGCTGCCCCCTGATCTTGTCGATGTCGACCGGTCGGCTCATGACGACATGAGCCTATGAATGTTCTGACCGACCTCGCCGGCGGTGTCCCCGATCCTTTGGCCAACGCCGGCCAGCTTCCCAATGGCTCTATCCAAAACGAGCCGCTGTTCGGGAGTCGCTTCTTCCTTGAGCTTGTTCAGCTCGTCGATGACTTCAAACAGTTCCATGGCCGCGTCCAGTTGGGCGCGAAGTCCGCGCTGAACCGACCTCAGATCAAGCGTTGCCATCAAAACCCCCTACTCGCTGAACGAAGACCGCGTAGTCGAACGGCCCAACCTGTACGCCACCACGCAGGAAGACCCTGCCATTAGCTTCGGTTAGTTTCAAGAACAAAGTGCGAACAACCGGAACCCTTCGGAACGAACCATCGTCTTGAAACATGACCGCGTCGGGCTGACCCGTTCGCGGATCAAGGGTCACCGTGGCCTCAAACTGCCCATCAGCCGCCGCCCTCAGGGTGCCCGTTACCAGGCAACCACCGACGTCATAGCCGGCGATCCGCCCGTCCCGAATTACCAAATCAGCACGAGAAAACTCGTACATCCCCTCCGGAAGCGACGCGCCACTTGTGAAGTTTGCCGTGAAAAAGCCATTCAATGCACTGACGTCCATAGCCCCTCCCTATTGCCTCCAGCCCACGCATCCCTGGCGCAAGCAAGGACTGTAAGACGACCGACGGTGGTACACAAGACGCGCGAGTGCTGATAACTTTTCCCTCAGCAACCATGCGTGGAGGAGGGAATGAAGAGGACTGTATTGGTGCTGTGTTCCGGGCTTTTGCTGGCGGGATGCGCCACCACGTTCAAAGACCCGAATGAGGTCGTCGCGGGGACCACGTCGAAGTTCGATCCCTATGCGGGCGTCCAGGTGCTGAACGGGCCGATGATCGACACCGGCGAGTTTCCGAACATCACCAAGACCTGGCTGACCGCCGGCATCGTCGCCATCGACTTCCAGGGGTAAGAGGCAATCATGGTGGAAGTCTTATCTGGACTCATGGGATTGTTTTTCCTGCTGATGTTCTATCTGGCTCCGTCCATCTGCGCCAACAGCAGGGAACACCAGTCCGTCAACGCCATCATCATCCTCAACATGCTCACGGGCTGGACGGTGATCGGTTGGGTCGTCTGCTGGATCTGGGCGCTGACCGGCACCCATAAGCAGGCGGCACAGGCGATTGCCCAAGCCACCGAGCAGGCGTTACAGGAACAGCGCAAGGGGGTGGACGACGATTCGATGGCTTGCCCCCGCTGCGCGGAAACCATCAAGAAGGCCGCCAAGATATGCCGCTTCTGCGGCCATGAATTGGCGCCAGGTTGACACTTTTTCCTGCCCGCCGGGCAATGAGCGCTCCGCCCTGATACCCTCCACCCGCAACCGATTTTTTTTATGCTGGCCGAGGCCACAGGGCGGGCATCAACTGGCCGAGGGTGGCGAGGTCGCGGCGAAACGTCGTTGACGTCAACCAAGGGCAGAGGCGCCGGAACTGATCCGGCGCCTACCGCCTGGGCCGATTATCGCAACAGCACGCGACGCACGCTTTCAGCGTGCCACTGGCCGCCGCGAGCGGTCGCGATGCCACGGGCGTTCAGCGCCTGGGCTATGGCCGCATAGCCAACAATGCCGGTGCGCTGGATGTCGGCGATGACGGGCCGGACGTTGGCGGCGTGCTGGTCGGCGG
>JAIWOG010000103.1 GCA_020217035.1 Magnetospirillum sp.
CGTCACCGCCCAGGAACACCGCAGCCAGGACAGGAATCGTGCCGAGGCGCTGGCCAAGCTGGTGGAATTGGTCCGCGAGGCGGCCAAGCCGCCGCCGCCCAAACGCAAGCCCACCAAGCCGACCAAGGGCAGCCAGCAGCGGCGCATGGACAGCAAGTCCAAGCGCGGCGCGGTGAAGAAATTGCGTAGCCAGCGTCCCGAGTAAACTCAACTGACGCCGCGATAGCGGTCGGAACGGTGGTTGATGGCGATGACCAGGTTCAGCACCACGGCGCTGAGCACCGACAGCGCCAGTTGGCTGACATCCAGCACGAAGGTGGCCCCGGCCAGGATGGCCAGGTCGACGCCCAGTTGGAAGTAACCGGCCCGCAGCCCCACCCGTTCCTGGATGTAAAGGGCTAGGATATTAAGGCCGCCCAATCCGGTGCGATGGCGGAACAGCATCAGCAAGCCGGTGCCCGACAGCCCGCCGGCGATGATCGACGCATAAAGCGGGTTGATGTGCTCGATGCTGATCCATTGCCCGGTCAGGCGGGAAAACACCGTGACCAGCCCGACGGCGACGAAGGTGCGCAAAGTGAAGCCCCAGCCCATGCGCATCCAGGCGAGCACATAGAACGGCAGGTTGACCACGAAGAACACCACGCCGAATTCCTGTTGGCTGACATAGGACAACAACAGCGCCAAGCCGGCGGTGCCGCCGGTCAGCAACATGGTCTTGGCGTAGATGGTCACCCCCAGCGCCACCATCAGGGTGGCCTGCAACATGGCCAACACGTCTTCGTAAAGACGGTGACGGACAACGGAATCGGGGTCATTGGCCATGGCGGCGGCTTCCTTCAGACGGGGCGGCGCATTCTGCGGCGAGCCGAGGAATGCCGCAAGTCTGGTCATACCTTTGGGCCAAGGACTGCCGCAATACCTCAGGCATATGTGCGGATTGACAACTTTAGATTGTGAATACAAAGCATAAGCGCAATCATAATGATTGCTAATGTTTCAGGAGGGAGACATCATGTCCTTGAAGACCACCCTGGCTGTCGGCATCATCGCCGCCGCCCTTGCCGCCCCGGCAGCCCATGCCGCCGACACTGCCGTCGGCCTGTTCCAGGTCTGCTATGTGGTCGGCGGCAACATGCCCGGCGCCCCGGCCGTCAACCTGCACCTGGCGGTCAACACCCCGGCCCAGACGGTGAACGGCATGGGGCAGATCACCCAGGCCACCAACCCGCCGCTGAACGAACCCACCAGCGTCTCGGGCAATTATTCGGTGATGACGGTGATGCCCAACAACACCCACATCCAGGTGCGCTTGGCCGGCTATCCGCCGGTCAACTGGCCGCCGAACGGTGGCGTCGGCCCGGTGATCCCGGCCAACCTGGACATGATCATGGTGCTGACCAAGGATTGGAAGGGCGGCGACGCCCAGTACCAGTTCCGCAGCGGCCTGACCAGCGACTGGACCAAGATCGCCTCGGCCCCGGTCAAGCAGGTGGCCTGCAACCAGCCCAAGTAACCCCTGAACCCGCCTGGGGAAGACGGCATGCCGTCTTCCCCATTTTTCCGCCCTTGGCTATGATTGGGCCATGGCGAAAAAAACTCCGGCCACCATGGCCATGGACAAATCCGGCAAGCCCTACGAGGTGCTGGAATACGAGTACGACCCCGACGCCCAGTCCATCGGATTGCAGGCCGCCCAGGCCATGGGCCTGCCGCCGTCCCAGGTGTTCAAGACCTTGATGACCTTGGCCGGCGACGAAGCGGTGGTGGCCATCGTGCCGTCCGACCGCGAACTGAACCTGAAAGCGCTGGCCGCTGCCGCCGGGAAGAAGTCGGCGGCGATGATGAAAGGCCCCGACGCCGAACGGGTGACCGGCTACAAGATCGGCGGCATCAGCCCGTTGGGTCAGAAAAAGCGCCTGCGCACCTTCCTGGACGATAGCGCCCTGGAATTCGACTTCATCGTCGTCAACGGCGGTCAGCGCGGGCTGCAAATCAAGGCGGCCCCCGCCGACCTGTTGGCGGCCATCGGGGCGGCGGCTGCCAAGATCGCCACTTCGTAATCAAACGTTTACTTGATTGCTAAAATAAATACCACTTCCATTGCACACTCGTCTTGGACTTATACTCGACCCGACAATATCCGGATGAGGTGTGCGATGAATGCGACGCAATCCGAACAATCCCATCCCAAGAAATTCATCTACACCATTGTCCTGGCGGCCACGGCCCTGATCGTCCTGGCCTTCGGCGCTTTGGGCAGTTGGATCTTCAGCGTCGCCCACCAAAGCCTGCGCGCCGAGATCGAGAACCAGATCCAGGCCGCCGGCACCTCGGCCGCCGACGGTATCCAGAAATGGCTGGATGGACGCATGCTGCTGATGCGCATCGTCGCCGAGGACATCACCGCCGCCACCCCTGACCATTTCACCAAGGTGATTTCGCGTACGATCCTGCGGCAAACCTTTTCCGAGGTCTATTTCGGCGGCCATTCCGACGGTCATTTCACCACCTTCAACCCGGCGGAATTACCCGCCGGCTATGACCCGCGCGTCCGCCCCTGGTACAAGGCGGCGGTCGCCGCCAAGGGATTGACCCTGTCCGAACCGTATCAGGACGCCACCACCAAAAAGCTGGTGATCAGCGCCGCCATGCCCATCCTGGATGGCGGCACCCTGCGTGGCGTCGCCGGAGCGGACCTGCCGCTGGACGTGCTGCAGGACTTCCTGAAGTCATTCGATTTGGGCGGCAAGGGCTTCGTCTTCCTGGTCGACGAATCCGGCAAGATCCTGGTGCACCCGGACCAGGCCCGGGTCATGGGCAAGATGGACGTGGCCCCCGGCCAGTCCGGCGCCGGCACCGTCGAGAACGGCTATCTGTTGCGGTTCCAGGCCATCCCGGGCCTGCCTGACGTGAAATGGTGGGTCGGCATCGCCTTGGACCAAGCCAAGACCGACGCCCCCCTGCATCGGCTGCGCAACGTCCTGTTCACCGCGGTTGTCGCCACTGTCGTCTTGGTGGTTCCGCTGTTGGCCCTGCTGATCATGCGTCTGGTGGCGCAGCCGATCACCCGGATGACCCAGGCGATGACGACGCTCAGCCAAGGCGACACCGCCATCGACATCCCTGCCCTTGACCGCCGCGACGAAATCGGCGCCATGGCTTCGGCGCTGATGGTGTTCAAGCGCAACGCCGAGGAGATCAGCGCCCTGCAGGCCCAACAAGAAGCCGACCGCCAGCGGGCGGAACAAGCCCGCCGCCAGTTGCTGGAAAGCTTGGCGACCAATTTCGAGCGCGACGTCAGTTCCCTGGTGCAAGCGGCGCAGACCGCCGGAACCGAGATGGGTGCCCTGGCCAACACCATGAGCGCCGGCATGCAAACCGCCCGCACCAGCGCCGACACCGTGGCCGGCGCCACCGACGAAACCACCGCCAGCGTCCAAACCGTGGCCGCCGCCACCGAGGAATTGTCCGCCTCCATCGACGAAATCTCGCAACGGGTGACGCAAAGCTCCGACATCGCCACCAAGACCGCCACCGGGGCGGAATCGGTGCGTCAGACCGTCGAGAACCTGGCGGCGCAAGCCGACGCGGTCGGCAACATCGTCAAGCTGATCAACGATATCGCCAGCCAGACCAACCTGTTGGCGCTGAACGCCACCATCGAGGCGGCCAGGGCAGGCGATGCCGGCAAGGGCTTCGCCGTGGTGGCCGGCGAGGTGAAGTCCTTGGCCAACCAAACCGCCAAGGCCACCGAGGAAATCACCAACCAGATCACCGCCACCCAACGGGCGTCGGAACTGGCGGTCACCGAAATCCGTGCCATCGCCCGCATCGCCGTCCAAGCCCAGGAACTGGCGGCCTCCATCGCCTCGGCCATCGAGGAACAAGGGGCGGCGACCCGGGAAATCTCGCAGAACGTCAACCTGGCGGCCCAGGGCACCCAAGTGGTCGCCACCAACATCCACGCCGTCCACGACGTGGTGGTCGACGCCGCCGCCCAGGCCGAAGACGTCAAGGCCGCAGCCGCGCGTCTGGGCGAGGAACTGATGCGCTTGCGGCAACAGGTGGAAAACTTCGTCTCGGGGGTTCGCGCCAGTTAAACCGATTGAACGAAAACGGCTTTAGCAGCCCCTCATCTGGGCGACCAAGGGGGCGAAACGAGGCAGACAATGCCGCCAATAGGGATGTTCTTCGTCATCCGCGACAGCCAGCAGACCTGGGACGGGCGGCGGCGATACTCCGTCGGGCAGGCACAGCATGTTGACAGCGAAGCCGATCGACCCCAGCCGTCCGTCGCCTTGTTCGGTGAAGCCACAGGGATGCAGCGGTGCCTCGCGACCGTTGAAGTTCGCCGGGTTATGGAAAAGCGGCAGATGCCAGTGGCAGGCATACCCCATGCCCCGCAGCACCGAAAGCAGCGACGGCGAATGTTCGATACGGTCGTTTTCCAGGTATAGAACCGGCTGGAAGCGACCCAGGGTTTCGGCGCCGCCCAGCACCAGGGCCAGCTCCATGCCCTCGACATCGGCCTTGACCAACTTCAGACGATCGCCGTGGAACACCGTGTCCAACGCCCGGCCGGCAACCCGCTGGCCGTCCCCGCCATGTGTCACGGCGACACCACCGTGGTTGGCCGCCACCCGCAAGTCGAGTTCCGGCACCCAGACATCGCCATCGTCGGCGGCCAGGGCCATCCAGTGGCAATCCACCCAGGTGACGTCGTTCAGCGCCATGTTGGCGCACAACATTTGGAACACCACCCGCTGTGGTTCGAAAGCGAGCACTTTTCCCCCTGCCCCCACCATCCGAGCCATGGCCAGGGTGTGGCTGCCAATATTGGCGCCGGCATCCACCGCCACATCGCCGGGATTGAGATAGTGCCGGAACACCTCGACTTCGCTTTCGAAATATTCGCCGTAATAGTCCAGCGAACGCCCGATCACCGCATCCTTGGCATGGTGAAGCATGCGTCCGTGGCGGCAGGGGCTCAGTTGATTGCCGTCGCTCACGCCACATCCTCCGCGTCTTCGGCGTCGGGATTGCCGGGCTGGGTCCGCCAGCCCAGCGCCGGCACCGCGATGGTGCGGTTGCCATAGGCGTCGATGTCGCTGGTGATCAGTCCCTGGCTTTCCATGTGTTCCAACAACCCCAAGGCACGGCGCGGGGAACGCGAGCCCCGCGCCCGGGCGATCTGGGCGTTGGACGGGCACGGCGCCTGGTCGTGGGCGGCACGGGCCAGCAACAGGAAGACCGGCTGCAAGTCGTCGGAAAGGGCGGCGGCCACGGTCAGCGCCTGGTCCCATTCCGGGGTGTCGGCGGTCTCGGCATCGACGCCGGCCCGCACCGAGGCCAGCTTGCGCTTGAACGCGCTCAGGTCCAACGAGCGGCCATGCAGGCCGTATTGGCGGCAGCGCACCAGGAAATCCTGGTAGACCTGGGCCGGCGAACGGTAGACGGCTTCCGGATCGGCCAGCACCTGGCGCACCACTTCGTCCAAGGTGGTCTTGGGGCCTTCGGGGGGGCGCGGCGGTGGCGGCACCACTTCGCGCACCAGCGCCTCGCCGGGCGGCGGCGGCGGCTTGGCGGCGGCCAGTTGGGCCAGAAGCTGGGCGGTGTCCATGGGCGCCGGGCGGGCGGCGGGACGCAAGACCTCGTTCTCGCCGGGCTTGAAAATCAAATCGTGGGCGTCTTCCGGGGGCTTTTCCGGCAGCGGCAGCAGGCGGGCGTTGCCGGCCCGGCCCGAGGTTTCCACGTCGCCGATGCGGATGGGCAGCGGCCGGCGCGACAAGGCCGGGCCAAGGGCGACGAACTGACCGCGATTGAGGTCGCGGAACATTTCCGCCTGGCGCCGTTCCATGCCCAAAAGGTCGGCGGCACGGCTCATGTCGATGTCCAGGAAGGTGCGGCCCATCAGGAAGTTGGACGCCTCGGCGGCGACGTTCTTGGCCAATTTGGCCAGACGCTGGGTGGCGATGATGCCAGCCAGACCGCGCTTGCGACCCCGGCACATCAAATTGGTCATGGCGCCCAAGCTGGCCTTGCGGGCTTCGTCGGAAACCTCGCCGGCGGCGGCGGGGGCGAACAATTGCGCTTCGTCCACCACCACCAGCATGGGGAACCAATAATCGCGATCCACGTCGAACAGACCGCCCAGGAAGGCGGCGGCATGGCGCATCTGGCGTTCGGTTTCCAGGTTTTCCAGGTTCAGCACCACCGACACCCGATGCATGCGCACGCGGGCGGCGATCTGTTGCAGGGCGGCTTCGGTGTGGGCGGCGGCGTCCACCACCACATGGCCGTATTGTTCGGCCAGGGTGACGAAGTCGCCTTCCGGGTCGACCAGCGCCTGCTGCACCCAGGGGGCGCTTTGCTCCACCAGCCGGCGCAGCAGATGCGACTTGCCCGAGCCGGAATTGCCCTGCACCAGCAGGCGGGTGGCCAGCAATTCCTCGAGATCGAGCGTCGCGGGCTGGCCGCCCTGCGTCGTTCCCATCTCGATGGCTACGGTCATGGATGTCTCCTTGGCAACAAACGCCCGACTCTGACCATCAGGCCCCCAGAGTCAAGACTCGCATCGCCACCTGCTTGGTAAAAGGCGACACCGCCAGGATTTCCACTTTGGCGTCAAAGGCTTGGACGAATTCGGCCAGGGCCTTGAATTCGTCGTCGGCCCAGGTGCGGTTGCCGATCAGTTCGTCGAACACCAATATGGAGCCGGGCACCAGGCGCGGTGCCAGGGCGAACAGCACCTCGCGGGCCGAGGAATAGATGTCGCTGTCGATGTTGACCAGTCGCACCGGACCGGGATGATCCGCCAGGAACGGCCCCAGGGTATCGCAGAACCAGCCAGCATGCAGGGTCACGTTGGTGGCGACGGCGGGCAATTGGGCGCCGGTGGTCAGCACCCCGGCCGGCTCGGCGCCCCAACCTTGCGGCAAGCCTTCGAAGGAATCGAAGCCGTGCACGTCCTGACCAGCCCGCGCCGCCAAGCGGTTCAGCGAGGTGCCGCGACGGACGCCGAATTCCAGCACCAGACCGGGGACCGTCGCCTGATCCAGGGCGAAATCCAAGGTGCTGGCCGACAGCCCGAACAGGCGTGGCGGCCGCGGGATGAACGGCGATAGTGCGCGGATTCCGTCCACCAGGGCGCGGCGGGCGGGATAGGGCGCCACCTCGCGGGCGTCCAGGGCGGCCACGTCGTCCCCGGTCAGCAGCCCATAGGCCACCGGATAGGCCCAATAGCGCCCGTTGGCCCCGGCGCAAGCGCAGGCCCGGCGCAGCCGGCGCAACGCCTCGTCCAGGCCGAACAATTCCAAAGCCGGGGCGTGGCTGGCCAACCACGACACCGCATGGTCGGGATCACGCGCCAGATTGGCGTCGAAACAGGCCAGGGCGTCGCGTCCCTGGCCCAGGGCCAGATGGGCCAAGCCTTGTTCATAACCGATCTGCCGGCTGGCCGGTCCCGATTGGGCCAGGGCGACGGCGTCCTCATGGCGGGCGTCACGACGATAGGCGCTGACCAAGGCGTCACGGACAGCGGGGAATTCCAGATCCAGCCGCGACACAGCTTCGAAGGCGGCGACGGCGGCGAAGGAATCGTTGGCCTTCAGCGCCCGCGCCCCTTGGGCGAAAGCCGAACAGGCCGGGTCGTCGCCGCCATAGGCCGCCATTAGCCGCAAGACGGCGTCGAACCGCCCGGTTTCGGCCAGGGCGACGGCTTTTTCGCGTACGTTCATGGTGGCGGTTGTGCCAAAGCCCTGGGCCAAAGGCAAGGTTAAGGGTTGCAAAGCCCCGACAACCAGACAAAATGACCGCCGAGACAAGTGCTTACGAGAGCCCGATGCGGCGCGTTCTGACATTGCTGACCCTGCCCTTGGTGCTGAGTGCCTGCAGCACGGTGGATTCCTACGTGCAATCCACCGTCGCCAAGCTGGAACACGCCACCAATCCTTCGGCGCCGCCGCGCCCCGGCCTGGAACCCCTGTACCGGTCCCCGGACAGCGACCCGACACGCCCCGCACCCCTGGCCGCCGGTCCTTTGCAGCAACCGGAACCCGACGACGTGCCGTTTCCGCCGCGCCTGATCGGTCATGCCGAAGCCGAGGGCCTGTTGGCCGGCGACCCGGCGGCCCTGCGCTTCCTGACCATACGCCGTCTGGCCGAGACCGGCCAAATCAGCCCCGAGGACGCCGCCGCCCGCGCCGCCGCCAATTTGGGCGCGTTGTTGCCGTTGACCGAGCCGCAACCGCCGGCCGCCGGCTTGTTCCTGCCCGCCCCGCCCCCCCGCGACATCGAACGGGCCATGGCCGCCACCTGGACCAGTCCCGGCGGCGCCAGCCAGCGGTCTTTCATGGCCGACAACGTGCTGCCGCTGAACCCGACCCAGCGTCAGGCGATGGTGGTTCCCGACATGCAAGCCGCCCGTCAGGCCCTGGCCCGGCTGGATCGCCTGAACCAGGCGGGATTGATCAGTGGCGATCAAAAGCAGGCCGAGGAACAGGCGCTGCGGGCCTTGATGGCCGGCGGTTCCTTGCCGGAATCCCTGGCGGCACTGACCCCGCCGCCCGAACCGGTGCAACCGGCCAAGCCGAAGAAAGCCGGCACCGGCGGCAGCGGCGCCAGCGGTTCGGGCAGCGGCCGCCCCATGGAACGATTGCAAGGCGGCGTCACCGGCGAGTTGAAGGTCATCCCCTCGCCCTTGGAACTGACGGCGCCGGCCTTGCCCGCCGGCTTCACCGGCCAGGCCGGCATCCACCTGCTGTCCATGGGCAGCGCCACCCACGGCGAACAGGCGTGGAAGGGGCTCAGCACCCAGCATCCCGAATTGGCGGCGCTGACCTACAAGGTGATTCGCGCCGATCTGGGCGAGTTGGGGGTGACCCACCGCCTGATCGCCGGCCCGCTCAGCCCGGCCAACGCCGCCGAATTGTGCGCGGCCCTGAAGCCCAAGGGACAATCCTGCACCCCCACCCCCTTCCCGCCATGAGCCCGGAAGACCTGATCGGCCGCCTGCTGTACCGCGACGCCATGGTGTTGATCATCGACAAGCCCGCGGGTCTTGCGGTGCATGCCGGAGCACGCGATTCCAGCCGCCACCTGATGGACATGCTGGAACCCTTGCGCTTTGGCCTGCCGCGCAATCCTGAACTGGCGCACCGGCTGGACCGCGACACCTCGGGCTGCCTGGTGCTGGGACGCCACCGCAAGGCGCTGGCCCGCCTGGGTGAAATCTTCGCCGAAGGACAGGCGGAAAAGACCTATTGGGCGGTGGTGGTGGGCAAGCCGCCGGCGGAAACCGGCACCATCGACAAGAAGCTGAAGAAACTGGAACGCCGCCACGGCTGGCGCATGGTGGTGGACGCCAAGGGCCAGGACGCGGTGACCGATTACCGGGTGCTGGGCAGCGACGGCCGCCTGAGCTGGATCGAGGCCAAGCCCAGGACCGGCCGCACCCACCAGATCAGGGTGCACCTGGCCTCCATCGGCTGTCCCATAATCGGCGACGCGGTCTATGGGCGGGGCACCGCCGACCTGGTGGCGCCCGACCTGCACCTGCACGCCCGCTCGATCGTCCTGCCCTTTAACCCGAAGAAACCGCCCATCACCGCCACCGCGCCGGTGCCCCAGCACATGACGGCGCTGTTGCGGCAATGCGGCTGGCAGGAATAAGCCCGGCTTAAGCCGGAAGCGCAGGTTGCATACAATTACCTCTGCGAGTATTGTATGCAACCCCATCAATTTGACGACGTCCCACCATGACCGCCGAGACAAGCAGCAAACGTATATACCGCGCCCGTACCGAAAGCGGCGAGCCGGACCCGGTGGACACCCATGTGGGTGCGCGGCTGCGCCTGCGCCGCACCTTGATGGGTCTCAGCCAAACCGAACTGGCCCGGTCTGTGGGCTTGACCTTCCAGCAGGTGCAGAAATACGAAAGCGGTGCCAACCGCATCAGCGCCAGCCGGCTTTACCACATCGCCGAGGCCCTGGACGTCCC
>JAIWOG010000104.1 GCA_020217035.1 Magnetospirillum sp.
GGTCAGCTTCTTTTTCGACGACATCCCGCGCGGCGGCGCCGCAGCCTTGTCCATGGGCCTGTCGGAAGATCAGACCGGCTTCGCCGCCCCCGATTCTTCCGGGCGCGAGGGGCTGGAGATGATGCGCAACTATCACCGCATCACCGACGAAGCCATCCGCCGCAGCGTCTATGACCTGACCAAGTCATTGGCATCCAAGCTGAACGGCGAGGAATAAGAAAAGGCCCGGCGTTGCCGGGCCTTTTGATTTTCAGCCGTTGCGGAATTGCGGCGGTGTCGGGAAAATGGATTTCAGCGTCTGCCAGCCCGGCGGAGTGAATTCCGACCGTGCCGGCGCGTAGAAATTGGCGCTTTCGTCCAATCGACGGATACGTTCTCGCGATCCCGGATGGGTCGAGAACAGCGATGTTTCCCGATCAGGCGGCTCGATCTTCAGTAGCTTATGGAAAAACAGCGACGCCTTGGCGTGATCCAGTCCCAGCTTGGCGAAATGGGTGTGGATATTGGCGTCGGCTTCGAATTCATTGTCCAGTCCCCAGCCCCGCATCAGAGCCAGGCTGGGAGAACCGCCGTAACCGGCTTTGATCAGTTCGGGGTCCAAAGCCTTGCCATGACTTTTCAATGCCTGATCGACCATCTGCGCCAGCTGAAGCTGCTTTCCGTGATGGTCGTAATCGATGTGACCGATTTCATGGGCGATCACCGATGCCAATTCCGCCGGATGATCGCAGACAGCAATCAGCTCTGGATTATAAAACATCTTGCCCCCAGGAGCGGCACAGGCATTGATGCCCGCTTCGTTCACAATGCCAAGCTGCCAGTTAAGCTTGGAGCGATGGGCAATGGAAAGAAAAGGCTCAGCGAAAGCGGCCAGGGCCTTTTGGGCCTCTTTGTTCGGGAACAGCCCCCCCATATCCGTCAGATTTTCAGCCAGACTTTTCTCTCCCAAGGCCATTTGAAAGCCCTCGAGCGGATAGGATGCGGGAAAGGGTGGTGCATTCCCATTGAAGGCAAAAGCCCCCCCGCCTCCCTGCTGCGGTGCCCTGCCTTGGGGAGACGGCGCCCTCCCGCTGGGAAAACCGTTCCGGGGATCGTCATAGGGATCGACCTGGGCATAGGGATCGCTTTGCGGCTTGATGGCGCCGGAAAACTGCGCCCAGGCCGGGCTGACCAAACCGGCGGCCATGCCGCCCATTCCCGCCAAAACCTTACGACGATCCATGTCACCCCCAAAGAAAACGGACGCCCCTTTGCCGGGGGCGTCCGCATTCTAACCCGATTGCACGCAAGCGGCGAGTGGGGAAAGTTCAGCCCTTGCGCTGGTAATATAGATTTTGCACGTGGTTGCCTTGGGCGAAGAACACCCAGCGTTCGGCCAGCAGCCCCACATATTGGACCAGGAAGGCCAGCCACAGCAGCGCGGCCGAGCCCATGCCCAGCGCCACCAGGGCGAAGGGGGCGGCGAAGCCGGAAGCCAGGAAGAAGGTGGTCAGCATGCGCACCGTCTCGGGGCTTTTGCCGTGGAAGAATTCCTTGGTGTTGAACGACTTGCCGTTGAAGCCTTGGGTGACCTGGCGGATGTTCTGGTGCGGTGCGCCGATGGCGCCGCGCAATGTCGCCAAGGGCTTGATCCGCGCGTTGCGCCACAGGCTGATTGCGCGGCCCACCAGGGCCAACACGATCAGCACCAGCGCCGTGCCGACATAAAGCCCGGTGACCACGGTGCCCAAGCTGGCGGCATAGGCGGCGGCCAGCACGAAGCCGGATGCCAGGCCCATCATCGTGTAGTTGATCACCGTCCACACGCTGTGCCATTCGCGGATGAACTTGACGCAGGCATAGATCATGCCGGTGCACAAGAACAGCGCCAGACAGGCGATGACAGTGACGAAGCCCACCGCCATGGTCAAATCCAGGCTTTTGCCATTGGCGAAATGCATCAAGGGGCCATCCCAGCCCAGCGCATGCAAACCGCCATAGAGCACCGCCAAGCCCATCAACGCGGGCAACGCGATGACTTCGCGCGACAGCCAGGACGTGCGCCATTGGGTCGCCGCCCGCCAGGCCCGCATGGGATGGGCCAGATGGAAGAACGACGCCAGCAGGCCCAAGGCCAGCAGCACCAGGGCGATCAGGCTGCCCACGGCGTAGAAGCCGCCGGACAGGCTGGCGTCGCCGGTGCCGACCACCAGGAACAACTGGCCGGCGACCAGGGCGATCAGCAGGCCCTGGCCGGCGCCGATCAGGGTGGTGAGGAAGAGAACGGAAAAAGCGGGACGCATGATTTATCTCCCCTCCCTTACCACTGGGACGCGTCGTCGATGGTGGGACCGCCGAATTTCGGCGGCTCGGCTTCCCGCGACAGCGGGTTGTCGGCACGCTGCAACTGGTCCTCGTGCACCACGCTTTGGGTCTTGCGGCGCGGCAGGTAATGGTTGGCCGGGCTGGTGCCGGCTTCCGGCATCAACTGATAGCCGCCATTGTCGCGAATGGCCTTGGACGCCTCGGAGGTGGGGTCCTTGATGTCGCCGAACAGCCGCGCCCCGGGCGGGCAGGCCAGCACGCAGGCCGGCTTGCGGCGATCGGGGGGCAGCGTCTCGTCATAGATGCGGTCGACGCACAGCGTGCATTTCTTCATCACGCCGGTGATTTCGTCGAATTCGCGGGCGCCATAGGGGCAGTTCCACGAACAATATTTGCAGCCGATGCACTTGTCGTAATCGACCAGCACGATGCCGTCGGATTCGCGCTTGTACGACGCCCCGGTCGGACACACCGGCACGCAGGGCGGGTCCTCGCAATGCAGGCACGACTTGGGGAAATGCACCGTCTCGGTGTCGGGGAAGGTGCCGCATTCGAAGGTCTGCACCCGGTTGAAGAACACCCCGTCGGGGTCCTTGCCATAGGCGTCCTGATCGGGCAGCGGCCCGGCCCAGCCGGACGTGTTCCATTCCTTGCAGCTGGTGACGCAAGCGTGGCAGCCGACGCAGACGTTCAAGTCGATGACCAGGGCCAGTTGTTTTTCGTTCGCCATTGTTCCGATCCCCCCGATCAACGCTTCTTGCCGGCGAAGAACGCGCGCAGGCGCGGCCCCCAACCGGTTTGCCCGGGCAATTGCCCAAGGGTGGGGAATTGCGGCCAGCTTTCCTGGTCTTCATCGGGCTTGGCCGGGGTGACGCGGACGCGCACGTCGTACCACGCCGCCTGACCGGTGACCGGGTCGGAATTGGACACGTGACGGCCGCCCACCATGTCGGGCAGTTCCTCGGAAATCAGGTGGTTCAGCAGGAAACCCTTCTTGGCTTCGTTGGCGTCGCCGGCCAGGCCCCAGGCGCCGGACGCCTTGCCGATGGCGTTCCAGGTCCACACCGTGCCCGGCTCCACCGCCTCGGTGAAGCGGGCCTGACAACGCACCTTGCCCCACGGGCTTTCCACCCACACCCAGGCGCCGTCATCGAAGCCGCCGGCCTTGCCCACCGAGGGGTGCATCATCAGGAAGTTCTCGGTGTGGATTTGCCGCAACCAGGCGTTTTGCGAATCCCACGAATGGTACATGGCCATGGGCCGCTGGGTCAGCGCCGGCAGCGGGAACTTGCTGGAATCGGTCTTGCACCATTCCAACGGCGCGTAATGGAAGGGCAGCGGGTCGAAGAAACGTTCGACGCGCGGGCGCAGCTCGGCGGGGGGCTGCTTGCCCTTCCACTTGCCCTGCGCCGCCAAGCGGAACTTCTGCAAAACTTCCGAATAGATATGGATGTTGATGGGGTCGTGATAACGCACCAACCGGTTGGTCTGGGCCCAGGCCAGATAACCTTTGTTCCAGTTGCGCATGTACTGGAAGCTTTTCGGCAGGTGGTGGTGATAGTGGTTGTTGTTGCGGGCGTACATCTCCCACTGGTTGGGATTGGGCTCGCCCACCATGGACTTTTCGCCGGACTTGCCGCGCCAGCCGGCCAGGAAGCCGATGCCCGAGCCCGGCTCGGTCTCGAAATTGGTGATGAAGTCGGGATAATCGCGGTACTTGCGCGTGCCTTCCTTGGTCATGAAGGCGGGCAGCTTCAGCCGTGTGCCCAATTCGATGACGATGTCCTGGAAGGGGCGCGAATCGCCCAAGGGCGGCATGATGGGCACGCGCACCGAATCCACCGGGCCGTCGAATTCCGAGATGGGCCTGTCCAGCATGGACATGACGTCGTGGCGTTCCAGATAGGTGGTGTCGGGCAGCACCAGGTCGGCGAAGGCCACGGTTTCCGACTGGAAGGCGTCGGCCACCACCACGAAGGGGATCTTGTACTCACCGTTCTCGTCCTTGTCGGTCAGCATTTTCCTGACCTCGGACGTGTTCATGGTGGAGTTCCAAGCCATGTTGGCCATGAACAGGAACAGCGTGTCGATGGGGTAAGGGTCGCCCCGCCAGGCGTTGGTGATGACGTTGTGCATCAACCCATGCACCGACAGCGGGTATTCCCAGGAAAAGCCCTTGTCCAGGCGCATGGGCTGGCCGTTTTCGTCCACCGACAGATCGTCGGGTTCCGACGGCCAGCCCAGCGGCATGCCGTCCAACGGCGTCGACGGCTTGACCGCGTGCGGCCCTTTCGGCGGCTTGGGGCACGGCGGGATGGGACGCGGGAACGGCGCCCGATGGCGGAACCCGCCGGGGCGGTCGATGGTGCCCAGCAGGCTCATCAAGATGGCCAGCGACCGGATGGTGTGGAAGCCGTTGGAATGGGCCGCCAGACCGCGCATGGAATGGAAGGCCACCGGGTTGCCGGTCACCGTCTGGTGTTCGTTGCCCCACGAATCGGTCCAGGCGATGGGCAGCTCGATCTTTTGATCACGGGCGGTGATGCCCATTTCATGGGCCAGACGGCGGATGGTGGCGGCCGGAATGCCGGTGACGCCCTCGGCCCATTCCGGGGTATAGTCGGCGACGCGTTCCTTCAGCAATTGGAAGGCCGGCTTGACCGGGGTGCCGTCGGGCATGGTGAAGGCGCCGAACAGCCGGCCCTCGCTGCCTTTGGTGCGCGAGAGCACCGGCTTGTCTGCTTCCTTGTCCCACCAGTAACGGTCGGGGGTATCGAAGGTGTCCGGCCGCACCGCCACATTGGGGTCACGCACGAACAGTCCGTGATTGTCGCGGCCTTCGTCCTGGATCACCAATTCGGCGGAATTGGAATATTGCAGCAGGAAATCGCGGTCGAACAGGCCGGTTTCGATCAATTCGCGGATCAGCGCCAGCAGCAGGGCGCCGTCAGTGCCGGGGCGGATGGGCACCCATTCGTCGGCGATGGCGGCATAGCCGGTACGCACCGGGTTGATGGCGATAAAACGCCCGCCGGCCCGCTTGAACTTGGACAACTCGATCTTCATGGGGTTCGAGTGATGGTCCTCGGCGGTGCCGATCATCACGAACAGCTTGGCCCGTTCCAAATCCGGGCCGCCGAATTCCCAGAACGAGCCACCGATGGTGTAGATCATGCCGGCGGCCATGTTGACCGAGCAGAACCCGCCATGGGCGGCGTAATTGGGGGTGCCGAACTGCTTGGCGAACATGCCGGTCAGCGCCTGCATCTGGTCGCGGCCGGTGAACAGCGCCAAGCGCTTGGGGTCGGTCTTTCGGATGTGATCCAGCCGCCCGGCCAGGGTCGCGAGCGCCTCTTCCCATTCGATGGCTTCGAACTGGTTGGCGCCGCGTTCGGCTCCTTCCTTGCGCTTCAAGGGCTTGGTCAGACGCGCCGGCGAATATTGCTTCATGATCCCCGACGCACCCTTGGCGCAGATCACCCCCTTGTTCAACGGGTGTTCGGGATTGCCCTCGATGTAACGCACCTCGCCGTCCCGCAGGTGGACGCGGATGCCGCAGCGGCAAGCACACATGTAGCAGGTGGTGGTCTTGACCTCGGCCCGGCCTTGGTCCGAATCGCAAGAAATCTCGGGGTCTCGCATGCATTCGCTCCCTGGATCGGCCTGTTTTGTCCCAACGGGCAAGCAAACGAACCCAGGCTTGCCCACCAAGATGGGGCAAGCATGCTCTCCTGTCCGTGTTCCCTGTCCGCTGGCCTTTTGGCCTTATTCGTCGAGACCACAGTAATTAAGAACGACCTAATAAAGCAAACATTAGTTCATGTTCGTGATTTCCCGCTGATCGGAATCGATCAGCGGCGCCCTCAAGCGGCGGGCGGGCTTCTCCGCAGCCCTTGCCTTCCGCGGCATAAGCCGCGCGGCCCTTTGGGCCTAACCAAATCCCATTAATGGGATTTGGTCTTCATCCTTAGCAAAGCCAGCGGCCCCAAGGCCGCGACCGCCGCCAAGACAGCGAAGGACCAGCCCCAGGCGGCGGCGCTGTTCGGCCCGCCCGCCAAGTCCAAAATCCAGCCGAAGACCAAAGGTCCCAGGAAACCGGCGACGAAGCCGATCAAGGAATGGACGGCGATGGAGGCGCCGCGCCGTTCCGGATCGGCCGCCAGCACCGCCCCGGTGGTCAAGGCCGCCGAGTCCAACTGCACCAGGGCGTTATAGACCAGCATCAAGGCCACCGCCGCCCAGCCCCAGCCGACGCTTTGCCCGACCAACAGGCCGCAGGCGGCCGACGCCAAGGCGAAGACCGAACACGCCTTGGCGCGGTCGAAGCGCAAGGCCAGGGCGGCGCCGCCGATACTGGCCGCCATGGCCACCACCGAGGAAACCGCCGCCACCACCGACGGCGCCATCACCACCTGACCGGCGGTGGCGAAGGCCATGAAGGCCACCATCCACGCCCTAAGTCCGAACAATTCCCACATATGGGCGAAATAGCCCAGCACATAGGCCATGACCCGGCGATTGCCCAACACCGGGCGCAAATCCAACAACTTCCCGGGGGCCGGCGGCGGCGGCGCCACCGGCTGCAAGCCCAGGGCCAGGAAGGCGGCGACCAACGCCCCCAGACCCAAGACAACGAAACAGCCGCGCCACCCAAGCCACGACGCCAGCACCCCGGCCGCCAGGAACGACACCCCGGTGCCCAGCGAAAAGCTGGCGGTGTACCAGCTCATCCATTTCGGTTGCCCCGGCCCGCAGGCGCGATCCACCAGGGCCTTCAGCCCCGGCATGTAGGTCCCGGCCAAGCCGATCCCGGCCAGGGCACGGAACACCAGCGCCGTCCAGAAATCTTGGGCGAACAGGGCGAACAGCAGCGACGCCAGGGCGGCGACCACCGCGCCTGCCACATAGACCCGCCGTGAATCCACACGGTCGGTCAAGGCGCTGAGGAACGGCACCGCCGCCGCGTAGCCGGCGAAGGTGATGCCGCCCAGCCACCCCGCCTGCGAAGAGCTTAGGTCGAAAGTGATGAGGAAATCCGGCAACAAGCCGGGGAAAGCAAAAACCGGCCCCATGGTCAAGACTTCGGCAAGACAGAGGATACGGACAGAACAAATCCCCGTTTTAAAATATTTGAATGTTAGGATATTCTTGATATCTAAGCCCATAGGGTGAACCATTAAACGCAGATGCTTATCGCGTTATCATTGCGGGGGACGACGGGGAAATGCGCATGGGAATCGCCCTTCGATTCGGCTTGGCTTTGGTTGGGGTCCCCTTGGCCTCGGCGCTGGTGATCGGCTTCGCTGTCGACAGATATTTCACCACTATGATCGCGCAAGCGGAAAAGGTCGAGTTGCAAGGCCATTTCGACCAGTTGAACCAGTCGGTGGCGGCCAAGTCCGACCAGGCCGTGGCCATGGCGTCGCTGGTCGCCGCCCTGCCCGGCATCCCCGAAATGGTGGAAGCCGGTGAACGCGAGCGCCTGTCCGCCCAGATGCTCCCGGTCTTCAAGGCCCTGGCCCAGCCTTACGCCATCGAGCAATTCCAGTTCCACCTGCCGCCCGCCACCTCGTTCCTGCGGGTGCACCAACCGGCCAAGTTCGGCGACGATTTGTCGAAGATCCGCGAGACGGTGGTCCAGACCAACACCACCCAAAAGACCACCAGCGGCCTGGAAATCGGCCGCGCCGGCTTGGGCGTGCGCGGGGTGGTGCCGGTGATGGGGGCTGCGCGTCATATCGGTTCGGTGGAATTCGGCCTGTCCTTCGGCAAGTCGTTCTTCGACCATTTCAAGGAAACGCACGGCATCGATTCCGGCCTGCTGATCCCCGACGAAAAGGGCTTCAAGCTGTTCGCCGCCAGCTTCACCCAACCCCGCCTCGACGTGACCGAATTCAAGACCGCGTTGGCCGGCACCCCGGTCATCCGTACCGTCGTCGACAATGGCAAGCGTCTGGCGGTGATGGGGCACGCCATCACCGACTTCTCGGGCAAGCCCTTCGGCGTGGTCGAAATCGTCATGGACGGCCAAGCCTATGCCGACCAGTTGTCCGAGGTTCACCGCACCATCTTCTTGCTGGTGGCCGCCATCTTGGCGGCGACCCTGGTGATCAGCGTGTTGTTGGCCCGCGGCATCACCCGCCCGATCCTGTCCATGACCAAGGCCATGGACCGCATCAGCCAGCATGATTTCGACGTCGACCTGACGGCCGCCCGACGTGGCGACGAGATCGGCCGCATGGCCCGTGCCCTGGCCGTGGTCCGCGACGAGGCCAAGAAACTGGCCGACATGGAGGCCGAGCAAAAACGCATGGTCGTTCAAATGCAGGAAAGCCAACGTGCCCTGAAGGACGGCATGCGCCTGCAATTGGCCGGCGTGGTGGAAGCCGCCATCCAAAGCAACGAAGCAGGCGTGGTGCTGTCCAAGATGATGGGCGACGTGCGCAAGGCCGCCCAGGAAAGCCAGGCCATCGCCGCCGCCATCGAGGAAATGGCGACGTCGGTCAACACCATCGCCCAAAACTCGGAAGTGGCCGCCGCCGAGGCCGGCGAGGCCGAATCGACCGCCCGTGACGGCGTCGCCGACGCCGCCACCGCCCGCACCGCCACCGAAACCCTGACCGCTTCGGTGGACGACGTCGGCTTGAAGATCCAGAACCTGGCCAACGCGTCGCAACAGATCGGCGCCATGGTCGACCAGATCGAGGCCATCGCCACCCAGACCAATTTGCTGGCCTTGAACGCCACCATCGAGGCGGCCCGCGCCGGCGAAGCCGGCAAGGGTTTCGCCGTGGTCGCCGCCGAGGTCAAGGGCTTGGCCAACCAGACCGGCCGCGCCACCGAGGACATCCGAAACCGCATCGCCACCCTGACCCAGGAAATGGCGGCAGCGCTGAAATCCATGCAGGAAAGCAGCAATGCCACGACCCAAGGCCAGCAAGCGGTCGATTTGGTGACCGGCCGTCTGGGGGCCATCGCCCACAAGGTCGATGCCGTCACCGGCCACATGCGCGACATCGCCGGCATCCTGACGCAACAGACCGCCGCCGTTTCGGAAGTGTCGGCCAGCAGCATGCGCATCGCCGAGTTGTCCAACCGCAACCTGGATGAAATCTCCGAGGTCCTGTCCGCCATGCAGAACGCCGCCACGGTTCTGGACAAACGGGTCGAGGATTTCTCGCAAGACGCCGCGCCGGAAAGCATCCTGGAAATCGCCAAGAACGACCATGTGCGCTTCAAGCGGTCGGTGGTTGACCGTCTGCTGGAACGTTCCGACCTCACCGCCGACCGCTTGGCCACCCATCATTCCTGCCGTCTGGGCAAGTGGTACGACAACGTGCAGGACCCGGCCATCAAGGACCAGCCGGCCTTCGCCCGTCTGGCCGAACCGCACCGCCGGGTCCACGACCACGGCAAGAAGGCTTTGGAACTGCATGCCCAAGGCGACATCGACGGCGCCAACGCCCAGGTCGAATTGATGAACCAAGCCTCGCACGAGGTTCTGGACTTGCTGACCGAATTGGGACGCGGCCTGAAACAGGCTTGATTTGGATCATGGGAAAGCGGGGCGGGATCGGCCAAGCTGATCCTGCCCCCGTTTTTTGGAGCATGCCATGCGCCGCCTGATCCTTGCCGCCGCCCTGTCCTTGACCGCTCTTCCCGCCCTGGCCGCCGAACTGACCATGTTCAAGCACCC